>CALHWR010000129.1 GCA_938036665.1 uncultured Collinsella sp.
CAGACCACGCTCCGTCAGATGCACGTCGCGTTTGCCCATCTCCACGTAGCCGGTGCTCTCCAAGGCCGCCATGGCTTTAGAGACGCTTGCTTTGGTTACGCCCAAGTATTCGGCAACGTCGATCGAGCGCACGATGCCCTGACGTTCCGATAGGACGTAGATCGATTCGAGATAGTCTTCTCCGGATTCACGCAGGGCCATGGGCCGCCTTTCGCGATGGCTTCTAGTTAGCCTTTGGATACTTTTGCTTGATTTACTTTACCGCAAAAGTTGCCTATGTCTTACTACGTTGTCTAAAAAGTTAACCGTGTTTCACAAAACGCACGGGACGAAAACAAAGCGGGGACACGCCCCGCAAGGAGTGCCCCCGACTGCCGGCGCAAAAGGAACGTCCCCAAGTGCCGAATCCGTAGCTATAGCAGGCAAAAGTGCTCGGCGGCGTTGTAGATGCCGTCGTCGTCTACGGCGGTCGTCACGTAGGTCGCTGCGGCCTTCACGGTATCCTGCGCGTTGCCCATGGCCACACTTGTGCCCACGGCCGAGAACATCGACAGGTCGTTCTCGCCGTCGCCAAAGGCGATCGCCTCGCTCGCGTCGACACCCAGGCGCTCCAGCGTCGCTGCCACACCCAGGTCCTTGCCGCCGTTAGCGGGAATAATGTCGCAGAACAGGTCGCACCAGCGCGTGGTGAGCGAATGCGACACGGCGTCGGTCACGATATGCTCGTCGGCCGGATCCACAAAGGCGCAAAACTGGTAGACCGGCGCGTCAAAGGCGTGCTCAAACGGCTCCTCATGGTAGACAATCCCCGCGTTACTGCCAGCCGTCACCACGCGCTCGGACAGGCGGTTCACAAACGAATTCTCGCCCTGCATGCACAGCGAGTCGTAGCGCCCCTCGACCACCTGGCCCACGATCACCGCAACGTCGTCCGGGTCAATCGGACAGCTGCGGTAAACCCCCTCGGCATCAAAGCAGCGCTGGCCAGAAAGCGTAATGTACGCATCCCAACCCAAGTCGAACAGCCAATCGGGCATCTGGTAGGTCGGGCGACCCGTAGCAATCACGCATGCGATCCCCTGCTCGTGAAAGCTATCGAGCACCCGCTGCGCCGACGCCGGAATCCGGTGCGTCTTAAAGCTCAGCAGCGTGCCGTCGATATCGAAAAACGCGGCTTTGATCATCCTCGTCTACTCCTCGCCCTCGAGCTTTTCGCTCGCCTCGAGCCATGCCATCTCCAGCTCGTCCATGGCGGCGTGGGCCTCGTCGATCTTTGCCTGCTGCTCGCCCAGCGCCGTGTAGTTGGTGGGATCGACCTGAGCCATCGCAGCCTCGGCCTCCTCCACGCGAGCGCGCTGCGTCTCCATCTTGCGCTCGAGCGAGCTCACCTCGCGGCGGAGCTTCTGGCGCTCGGCGTTGGAAAGACCGTTGGGCTGCCCGCTCGTCTTGGGCTTTTCGGCCGCAACCGCTGCGGCGCCGGTGTCGAACGTGCCGGTCTTGGCACTCGGTGCGCCCACAGGCTCGCCCTCGGCAGTAGCGTTGCACAGGCGCAGGTACTGGTCCACGCCGCCGGGCATATGCGTCAGGTGGCCGTCGAGCAGCGCCCACTGCTGGTCGGTCACGCGCTCCATCAAAAAGCGGTCGTGCGTCACCAGGATCAGCGTGCCCGGCCAGCCGTCCAGCAAGTCCTCGACAATCGCCAGCATGTCGGTATCCAGGTCGTTGCCGGGCTCGTCCAGGATGAGCACGTTGGGCTCGTCCAGGATTGTCAGTAGCAGCGACAGACGACGGCGCTGGCCGCCCGAAAGATCGCCGATGCGGCTCCAGAGCTGCTGCGTCGTAAAGCCCAGACGCTCGCAGAGCTTCTCGGGTGAAGTCTCCTTGCCGTCAATGACGTAGTACTTCTTATAGTGGCTGAGCACCTCGCGGATCGTGTCGCCCATGTAGGGTTCGAGCTCCTCGAGCTGCTGCGACAGCACGCCAAAGCGCACCGTCTGGCCGATCTTCACGCGGCCGCGCAGGGGCGCGATCTTGCCCTGGATCACGTCGAGCAGCGTCGACTTGCCGGCGCCGTTCTCGCCCAAAAGACCATAGCGGTCGCCCGCGCCGATGAGCCAGGTCACATCGGTGAGCACCTGTTTGGACGTGCCATCGGCATCCGCATAGCCGGCGTCCACGTCGACCACATCGATAACCTGCTTGCCCAGGCGGCTCACGGCCAGGCGCTTGAGCTCCAGCTCGTCACGCACGGGCGGCACGTCGGCGATCAGCTCGCGAGCGGCATCCACGCGAAACTTGGGCTTGGTGGAACGGGCCTGGGCGCCGCGGCTCAGCCACGCGAGCTCCTTGCGCGCCATGTTGCGGCGG
>CALHWR010000130.1 GCA_938036665.1 uncultured Collinsella sp.
CCGTTTTGTTGTGGGTCAAATATGAACGTTGTGTTAACGACTCGGTGGACGGTGGTGTTTTTCGGTGAGCGGCGTATCCTTCCAACGGTTTATCTAGTGTGTCAGTTGAAAGGAAGAGGGCGCTCGTCATTGTTTGAATGTGAACTACCGTTTGACCATAAGACGTTGCATCTAGAGCTCGAGGATAAGAACTTCGCGGGTGTGATGGAAGGCCATCAAAACGAGTTTAAGACTACAAAATCGCAGGAAGAGCTGGTAGAGGAGTCGCTTGCCAACCCTTATGGCTCACCTTCGCTCGAGGAGCTTTGTGCTGGCAAGAAGGATATCGTCATCATTAGCTCCGACCATACGCGCCCCGTTCCCTCGCGTGTGACGATGCCTATTCTGCTGCATCACATCCACTCCGCTGCGCCTGAGGCACGCGTTCGCATTCTGGTTGCTACGGGTATGCATCGTCCGTCGACGCACGAGGAGCTCGTCAACAAGTACGGCGAGGAGATCGTTGCCAACGAGGAAATCGTTATGCACGTCGCGACTGACGACAGCATGATGAAAAAGATCGGCACCCTGCCTTCTGGCGGCGAGTGCATCATCAACAAGATTGCCGCCGATTGTGATCTGCTGCTTGCCGAGGGCTTTATTGAGCCGCACTTCTTTGCCGGTTTCTCTGGCAGCCGCAAGTCCGTGCTGCCCGGCATTGCCAGCTACAAGACCATCATGTACAACCACAACGGTCAGTTTGTGAACGATTCCCATTCGCGTGCCGGCAACCTGTGCCACAACCACGTGAACGAGGATATGTTTGCCGCTGCCGAGATGGCTCACCTTGCCTTTGTGCTTAACGTGGTGCTCAACGGCAAGCACGAGGTCATCGGCTCCTTTGCCGGCGACATCCACAAGGCGCACGAGGCCGGCTGCGAGTTCGTGAAGAGCCTTGCCGGCGTTGAGCCCGTCGAGTGCGAGATTGCCATCACCACCAACGGCGGCTACCCGCTCGACCAGAACATCTACCAGGCCGTGAAGGGCATGTGCGCTGCCGAGGCCACGCTTCCCGAGGGCGGCGTGATCATCGATGTCGCCGGTTGCGCCGACGGTCACGGTGGCGAGGGCTTCTATCACAACATCGCCGACAACGATCCGGCAGAGTTTGAGCGCGCCTGCATCGACCGTCCTAAGGACGAGACCCTGCCCGACCAGTGGACGAGTCAGATCTTTGCCCGCATCCTGGCGCATCACCCCGTGATCATGGTCACCGACCTGTGCGATCACCAGATGATCAAGGATATGCACATGACGCCGGTCAACACCCTCGAGGAGGCGCTCAAGCTCGCCTTTGAGATGAAGGGTGCCGATGCCAAGGTTGCCGTCATTCCCGATGGCCTGGGCGTTGTCGTCGCGCAGCACTAGTACGCGGCCTAAACGAATCGTTTATAACCGACAAGAAAGATAAGGTTTTATGCTTACCAAACTCCTCTGTGAATTCGGCGCAACGGCCCTCATGATCATCTTTGGCGTGGGCGTGCACTGCGATACCGTGCTCAAGGGCACTAAGTATCAGGGCTCCGGCCATATGTTTGCCATCACCACCTGGTCTTTTGGCATCTCGGTCTGCCTGTTTGTCTTTGGCGGCGCCGTGTGCATGAACCCGGCTATGGTGCTTGCCCAGTGCATCGTAGGCCTGGTGCCGTGGAGCAGCTGCATCCCCTTCATGATTGCCGATATGCTCGGCGGCTTTGTGGGCGCCGTAATCGCTTGGCTTATGTATGCCGATGAGTTCAAGGCTTCCGAGGGCGTCGTCGACCCCATTGCCCAGCGCAACATCTTCTCGACCAACCCCACCACCGAGGGCACCAACTATGCCCGCAACTTCTTCTGCGAGGCTATCTGCACCTTCGTGTTCATCAGCGCCATCCTTGCTGCCGCTAGCCGCGCCGGCGAGAACGTTCTGATGCTCGCCATCTGCGTCGGCCTGATCGTTTGGGCCGTTGGCATGGGCATGGGCGGCATCACCGGCTTCGCCATGAACCAGGCTCGTGACCTTGGTCCTCGCATGGCCTATCAGGTGCTGCCGATTAAGAACAAGGCCGACAACAACTGGAAGTACGGCCTGCTTGTTCCTGGCATCGCACCGTTTATCGGTGCCGCTCTGGCCGCACTGTTTGTGCACGGTTTCTTGGGCATGTTCTAGCCCAAGGCTACATAGGTTGTTCGCCGTCCGCATGGGGTAACTTCCCAGCGCGTCTTCGGACATGCAAAAAGGCTCGCTGCGCACTTTGTGCGGCGAGCCTTTTTGCGTCCTGCGGAGTGCGCTGGGAAGTTACCCCATGCGGACGGCTGCGGGGTCTTCGTTGCGTTCGTGCAAGCAACCCAACATATATATCTGAATTTGGATGGGAGGGGCTTGTTGCTGGTAGGGGCGTTGGGCTGTTGTTGACACTTTGGGATGGATTGTGCTTTGGGTTGGGGCGGGGCTTTGAGATGAGGGCGGAACTTTGGGATGAGGGGTTTACTTAGTTGAAGAGGGGTTTTATGGCTGAGAGGTAGTCTTTGGCTACGTTGGCTTTGTCTGCTTGAAAGTTGTGCCAGGCCCACCATTGGACGGTGGCTACGAAGCTTGAGGCTATGTGGTGTAGTAAGAAGCTGCGGTCCATGGTGCCGGCAGGACCTGCGGGGTCGACGGGGACGGTTTCGGCTGCTCGTGACATGATGGTCTTGCGTAAGCAGTCGGCAAAGACGCGTGAGCCGGCGCCGGCTACGAGGGCGCGTACGCCCTGGCGGCGCTCCCAGAGGTTGTTGAGGATATGCTCGACCTGCACGAGTGGGTCGTCGAGGGGCGTACCGTCATCGTCGAGGGCATGGGTGCAGATATCGCACACGAGCTCAGCGAGTAGGTCATCTTTGCTCTTGAAGAGGCCGTAGAACGTGGCCCGACCCACATGGGCGCGAGCGATGATGTCACCGACGGTGATCTTGCCGTAGTCCTCTTCGCGCAGCAGCTCGGAGAACGCCGTAACGATGGCGGCGCGGCTTTTTGCCTTGCGGGCATCCATGGCTAGGCGTCCGCGTGAACGAGCAGGCAGCGGAGCGTACCGGAACAACCCTCGTAGGGGCGCTTGCCGGCGCCGTAGCCGACGGCTTCGATGCGGTAGCGTGAGGGCAGTTGGTCGGACGTGCGCAGCGCGGTGACGATGGCGGCGCCCGTGGGCGTCACGATCTCGCCGGCGACCGGTGCAGGCGTGAGGGCGATATTGCCCGCCTGGCACAGGTTGACGACAGCGGGGACGGGAATGGGCATGAGACCGTGGGCGCAGCGAATGGTGCCGTGGCCCTCGGAAAGCGACTCGACCACGATGTCCTCAATACCCAGGTCGTCGAGGCAGATGGCGACCGAGCAGACGTCGACGATGGAGTCGACGGCGCCCACCTCGTGAAACAGGACGGTGTCGGGCGTTTTGCCGTGAGCCTTGGCCTCGGCAGCAGCGAGTACGGAAAAAATGGCGAGGGCGCGACGCTTGGCGCCATCGCTTAGCTGCGAGCCATCGATGATGGCGGTGATGTCCGCCAAAGAACGGTGGTGATGGTGGTGGGCGTGATGATGGCCCTCGTGGCCATGACCGTGGGCCTCATGGTCATGGTCGTGGCAGTGCTCGTGCTCGCCATGGTCATGATGGTGGTGTTCGTGTTCGTGCATATGCTCGACAGCTGCTTCGTTGCCGTAGAGCCAGGCCATATCGTGATCGTGGTTCTCGAGCTCCTCTGCAAGCTGGACATCGAAATCGCAGGCGTCGATGCCGTGCTTGTTTACGCGCGTCACGGCAATCGAAAAGCCGTCGACCGGCAGCGTGGCGAGCTGCTCGTGCAGATGCTCCTCGCTGGCGCCCAGGTCGAGCAGGGCCGCGACGGTCATATCGCCGCTGATGCCCGAGGTGCCGTCGATGATAAGCGTATGCTGATGGTTGGACATGGAATGCTCCTTAGCGGGCGCGGGGTGTGCCGGCGCTCAGATGATTGATAAGACTTGCCTGGTAGGCGGCACCAAAGCCGTTGTCGATATTGACGACCGAAACGCCGCTGGCGCAGGAGTTGAGCATGGCGAGCAGTGCGGCTACGCCACCAAAGCTCGCGCCGTAGCCCACGCTGGTGGGAACGGCAATGACCGGACAGCTCACCAGGCCGCCGATAACGCTCGCCAGCGCGCCTTCCATGCCGGCGATGGCGATGACCACCTGCGCCTGGGCAAGTTCCTCGGCATGCGCGAGCAAGCGGTGCAGGCCGGCGACGCCTACGTCGTAGAGGCGGTCGACCTCGTTGCCATAGAACTCGGCCGTCAACGCGGCTTCCTCGGCGACGGGCAAGTCGCTCGTGCCGGCGCAGGCGACGACGATGCGTCCGTTACCGGTGGGGGAGGGCTTGCCGCCCACGAGGGCGAGCTGCGCGTCCGGGACATATCCCAGGTCGATGCCGTTGTCGAGGAGCTCCGAGATGCGGGCTGCTTTTTCGCTGTCCAGGCGTGTGACCAGGATGCGCTCCTGGCCGGCATCGCGCAGCGCTTCGATAATGGCGGCAATCTGCTTGGCGGTTTTACCCGCACCGTAGACAACCTCGCCGGCTCCCTGGCGCACCCCGCGCGAAAGATCGAGCTGCGCAAAGCCCAAATCGGCGGTCGGAGCCGTCTGGATGCGCGTAAGGGCGTCGGCGGGGGTGACTGATCCGCCGGCAACATCGCTCAGCAGCTGCTCTAGATCTCGCTTATCCATATATGTTCCCTTCGACGGCGCAAAGTCTAGCACTCAAAGGGTATGTTTCCGAACACTAAGACAAAATTGTTCGGAAACTATAGGACGGATTGATTCAATTGTTAGACGGATCGATTAGTCACGCAGGATGATGTCCATGGCGAGCATCAGGTTGCGCTCGTCGATGGCAAACGGGGCAGCTTCGCGCGTCTTGGGCTTGGCGCAAAACGCGATGCCCGTGCCCGCGGCCTGAATCATGGGGATGTCGTTGGCGCCGTCGCCGATCGCGACGGTATGGGCCATATCGACGCCGCACTCAACTGCCCAGTCCAGCAGCTGGATGAGCTTGGACTCCTTGGTCACAATGCCGGCAGCCAACTTACCGGTGAGCTTGCCGTCCACGACTTCCAGGCGGTTGGCCAGGCAAAAATCGATACCCGCGGCGGCTACGATCTTGTCAGCGATCTCGTGGAAGCCGCCGCTTACCACGCCGACCTTCCAGCCCTTGCTGTGTGCCGAACGCACAAGCTCCAGCGCGCCGGGGGTAAATGTCACGCGTTCAAAGGTGCGCTCGAACACACTCTCGTCCAGGCCGGCGAGCAGCCCCACGCGCTCCTCGAGCGCTTGCTTAAAGTCCAGCTCGCCGCGCATGGCGCGTTCGGTGATCCGCGCAACTTGCTCGCCCACGCCTGTCTCCTCGCCCAACAGGTCGATGACCTCCTGGTTGATGAGCGTGGAGTCGATATCCATAACGATGAGGCGTGCAGTCATGGCGGGCCTTTCCGAGTGCAGTTGTATTGGGGCACATTGTCGCACGCGGCGCGCCTTGGCGACGGCCAGGCCGCGTCAATTGTTTCGTCTCCGTCAAGTCTTTGGGCGAGAACTACTTTTCCGCGGCACATCGACACAGGTGCGATAAGATAGAACGCCATGTCTGGCTGCGCGGTTTACGCAGGCTGGGCAAATCTGTACGACGCCGCCCGGAACGACACGGGGCGGCACAGATCCATAAAGGAGGATCACTGGTATGAGCCAGACCCGTCCCATCGACGAGCATTCCATGCACACCCGTACCTGCGGCGAGCTTCGCCGCGAGAACGTGGGCGAAGAGGTCACCCTCACCGGTTGGGTGAGCCGTCGCCGTGACCACGGCGGCCTTATTTTCTGCGACCTTCGTGACCGCGAGGGCATCACGCAGCTCACCTTCGACCCCGAGCACTCTGACGGCGACGCATTTAAGATCGCCGAGACCATGCGTCCCGAGTGGCCCATCAAGATCCACGGCGTCGTGCGCTCCCGTGGCGAGGAGACCACCAACGCCAAGCTCGCGACCGGCGAGATCGAGGTCCTGACCGACCACGCCGAGGTGCTCAACACGTCCGTCACCCCGCCGTTCCAGATTGAGGACGGCATCGAGACCAGCGAGGACACCCGTCTGCGCTATCGCTATCTGGACCTCCGTCGTCCCGAGATGATGGCCAACCTCAAGCTGCGCTCCGACTTTACCTTTGCCATTCGCGAGGCGCTGCACAACCGTGAGTTCATGGAGGTCGAGACGCCCTCCCTGTTTAAGTCCACGCCCGAGGGCGCTCGTGACTTCATCGTTCCCAGCCGTATTCAGCCGGGCAACTTCTACGCCCTGCCGCAGTCCCCGCAGCTCCTGAAGCAGCTGCTTATGGTCGGTGGCGTCGAGCGCTACTATCAGGTTGCCAAGTGCTTCCGCGACGAGGACCTGCGTGCCGACCGTCAGCCCGAGTTCACTCAGGTCGATATCGAGATGTCCTTCGTGGACCAGAACGACGTTATGAGCGCGCTCGAAGAGGTCCTGGCCGATGCCTTCGGCCGCATGGGTGTCGAGATGCCCACGCCGCTGCGTCGCATGAACTACTGGGAGGCCATGGACACCTATGGCTCCGACAAGCCCGATACCCGCTATGGCATGCATCTGGTCGACCTGACCGACATCTTTGCCAACTCCAAGTTCAAGGTCTTTGCGACTGCGGCAAACGAGGAGGGCTCTGTCGTCAAGGCCATCAACGCCAAGGGCGCCGGTGCCTGGGCACGTGCCAAGATCGATAAGCTTGCCGGCGTGGCCTCCACGTTTGGCGCCAAGGGTCTGGCGTGGATCGCTTTCCGCGAGGACGGCTCCATCAACAGCCCCATCGTCAAGTTCTTCTCGGACGAGGAGATGGCGGCTCTGCGCGAGCGCATGGATGTCGAGCCCGGCGACCTTGTGATGTTCGCCGCCGGCCCGCGCCTGCTTTCCGACGAGATCCTGGGCGGCATGCGTTCCCACATGGCCAACGCGCTTGAGATCAAGCGCGAGGGCCACGACTTCCTGTGGGTCGTCAACTTCCCGCTGTTCCACTGGGATGAGGACCGCAAGGCCTATGCAGCCGAGCACCAGCCCTTTACCCTGCCGACCGAGACCGACATCGCCAAGATCGAGGCCGACCCGTTGGCAGCCGGTTCTTGCACCTACGACTTTGTCATGGACGGCTTTGAGGCCGGCGGCGGCGGTATGCGTATCCACAACGCCGAGATGCAGATGTCCATGCTCAAGCTCCTGGGCTTCACCGAGGAGCGCGCCGAGTCTCAGTTTGGCTTCCTCATGGAGGCCCTCAAGTTTGGTGCGCCCCCGATGGGCGGTTTCGCTCTGGGCCTGGACCGCGTGTGCATGCTGCTCACCGGCTCCGACTCCATCCGCGACGTCATGGCGTTCCCCAAGACGGCCAGCGGCTCCGACCTCATGTCGGGCGCTCCGAGTGCCGTTTCCGGCGCCCAGCTCAAGGACGTCAGCCTGCGCCTGATGTAGGCAAGCGGCTACATATTGCCTGTAACGAGGGAAGGACGCGTGCCTTCCCTCGTTTTTTATGCGCCGATGTTGTGAGGGTATGGGGTGACCGGACGTCGCGGAAAGCTCGGCCCAGTTTCCTACAGTGAGTCTCTCTGAACGAGCTGCATGTGCATGACGGTGGTGGTGGGCGCGGCACCGTTAATCATATCGAGCGCAATGCCTGCGGCCATGCGGCCTTCCTCGCGAAGCGGCTGACGAATGGTCGTCAACGCGGGGACGCTGCGAGCTGCGACCTCGTGGTCATCGAAGCCCACGACCGAAACGTCTTTGGGTACGCTAATTCCCGCTTCGTTGAATGCGGCGATAACGCCGGTTGCGATACGGTCCGATCCGCATAGCACGCCGTCGGCATGTATTTCGCGCGCGAGCAGTCGCCGCGTGGCTTGGTAGCCGTCTCCGCTGCTCCATCCGGTATAGATGACATTTTCATCTGGAAGGCTTTCGCCCAAAATTGCACGGTAGCCGCGAAGGCGGTCGACGACGGCGGGGTTATCCTGCGGCCCCAGCACGGCAACGATGTCCTTGCGTCCGCGATCTTTCATAGCGAGCGCCGCAAAGCGTCCGCCCTCTTCGTCGTCGGAGTAGACCGTCGAGAACACATCGCGATAGGGGTGGCCCTCGAGCTGGCCGCACAACACGGTGGGTACGCCCAGCTCGCGCAGCACCTCGAGCAGCTCACTGCCTTTGTAGGGCGAGACGTCGATGACGGCGTCAAACGAGCGACGCTCAAAATGCTCGCGTGCGCGATTGCGCTCATGCGAGGAAGATGCCTGCAAGATCACGGGTAGGTAAGACGACTCCGAAAGTTCCTCGGTAATACCGCTTAAAAACTCACTGTAGGTGGGATCGCTAAACAGCTCGCTCAAAGGCTCGGTAACCAGTACGGCGATAATTTCCGTGCGTCCGACGGCGAGCGCCCGGCCGCGTGCGTTGGGTACAAAATTGACTTCCTTGGCAGCCGCGCGGACGCGCTTTTTAGTTTCCTCGCTAATGCGGGGGGAGTCGTTGAGGGCACGCGATGCCGTGGAGCGCGAAACACCGGCAGCTGCAGCAACCTCGGCAAGCGTCGGTGCGGTGCGAACTGGTTGGGTCATGGCGTCTCCTGGAAAATGTGGTCGATGTTGTCACTGATACAGGCTGGTGCGGATACAGCTTACTATAGTGCGCCTGAACAGCGTTCATGATATCCGGTGACCGGTGTCGTGTTGCAATCAAACTGCGACTGAGCACGGCATGCATGGGCGAGACATAAGCGGGCGCGACAGTCGCCTGTGAGTTCAAGAATGATGCCCCGTGCTGTGTACCTAAGCTTAGGGTGACATAAGTAGCATAGTTGTACAACCGGTTGCACCGTTAATCCGGCAAAATCGACCGTTCGGCGGACAACCGGTTGCACAGATTTTTGCACCGCCCGTAAGATAAGGACAACCGGTTGCACAAAGAAGCACTACGATGACGAAGGAGCATCACCATGGACGCCATTAACGATTGGGAAAACCAAGCGCTCACCCACAGGAACCGCCTGGCACCCCATGCGTACTTTATGGGTTATGAGACCGCCGATCTCGCCGCTACGTACAGCCGCGAGCTGTCGCGCGGATTTGTCCAGCTGTCCGGCTCGTGGCAGTTCCGCCTTTTTGAGGGCCCCGCGGCCGTCTCCAACGAGGCACTTTGCACGTACGAGCCCGAGTGGGATCACGTGGAGGTTCCGCACCTGTGGCAGGTAGACGGATATGGCAATCTTGCCTACACCGACGAGGGTTTTCCGTTCCCGGTGGATCAGCCGTTCGTTCCCTCCGACGACCCCACGGGCGTCTACCAGCGCATCGTCAACCTTCCTGCCGTGCCTGCCGGCGCTCGCGAGATCATTCGCTTCGACGGTATCGAGAGCTATGGCGAGCTGTATGTCAACGGCAAGTTTATCGGCATGACCAAGGGTTCGCGCCTGTCCGCTGAGTTTGACGTAACCGACGCGCTCGTCGAGGGCGACAACCTGATTGCGGTCAAGGTTCTGCAGTACAGCGATGGTAGCTACATCGAGGACCAGGACATGTGGTGGGCATCGGGCATCTTCCGCGATGTGTACCTCATGCAGCGTCCCGCCGCGCATCTGGTCGACTTTAGGTTCCGCACGCACCGCGAGGGAGATGCCGCTCTGGTCACGCTCGATACGGTTGCCGAGGGCGCAAGCCGCGTTGTGTATACGCTCAGCGATGGCCAGAATGTGGTCGCTACGGGCGAGTGCGTCGACGGCCATGCCGAGTGCAGTGTTACCGATGCCCACTTCTGGAACCCCGAGGACCCCTTCCTCTATGACCTTACGCTTGAGGTCTACGACGGCGACGAGGTCAGCGAGTACGTTCCACATCGCCAAGGCCTTGCCGAGGTGACGGTCGAGGGCAATCATATCTACCTCAACGGCACCTACTTTAAGATGCATGGCGTCAACCGCCATGACCACGACGATCACAAGGGCCGCGCTGTGGGCCTCGATCGCATGCGCCGCGACCTGGAGCTCATGAAGCAGCACAACATCAACGCGGTGCGCACATCCCACTACGCTAACGACCCGCGCTTCTACGAGCTGTGCGATGAGTATGGCATCATGCTGGTCGCCGAGACCGATATGGAGAGCCACGGCTTCGAGAATATCGGCAACATCGCCCTGGTCACCGACGACCCTGCCTGGGAGCCGGCCTACGTCGACCGTGTTGAGCGCCTGGTGATGCAGGAGCGCAATCACGCCTGCATCATTATGTGGTCGATGGGCAACGAGAGCGGCTATGGCTGCAACATCCGCGCGATGTACGCCAAGGCTCACGAGCTCGACGGTCGTCCGGTCCACTACGAGGAGGACCGCAACGCCGATACCGTCGACGTCATTTCCACCATGTACTCCCGCGTGTCGCAGATGAACGACTTTGGCGAGCATCCGTTCCCTAAGCCGCGCATCAACTGCGAGTACGGCCACTCTATGGGTAATGGTCCCGGAGGCCTGTCCGAGTACCAGGAGGTCTTCGATCGCTGGGATTGCATCCAGGGCCAGTTTATTTGGGAATGGTGCGACCACGGTCTGGCTGCTGTAACCGAGGACGGCGTTGCCTACGACATGTATGGCGGCGACAACGGCGATTACCCCAACAACAGCAACTTCTGCATCGATGGCATGGTGTTCCCTTGGCAGCAGCCGAGCCCGGGCCTCACTGAGTATGGCCAGGTTATCTGCCCGGTTCGCATGGCCTACGATGCCGAGTCGGGCGAGCTGACCGTCACCAACAAGCGTTGGTTCACCACCCTCGAGGATGTTTGCCTGTCGGCCGAGACCCTGGTGGACGGCGACGTGGTCAGCCGCAAGACGCTCATGCCCGGTGCGGTTGCCCCCGGCGAGTCCGTCCAGCTGCCACTGGTGATTCGCGAGGCCGCAGTGGGCGAGACCCTGCTGACCGTGCACGCCTACACCATGGCGGCTCACGCCTGGTGCGAGCCGATGTTCCAACTGGGCGCTAGCCAGTTTGCCATCGCAAACCATCCGGCGCCGGCCATCGCGGCTCCCGCTCGTCCTGAGCTTACGGTCGAGGAGACCGAGCAGGAGATTCGCATTCGCTCCCTCAACGGTGAGCTGACCTTCAACAAAGTCAACGGTACCGTGAGCGAGTGGAAGGCATCCGGCCGCGACGTTATGGCCTCTGGTCCCCAGGTTGGTTTTTGGCATCCGCTCGTCGACAACCACGCTCAGGAGTATGACTCCCTGTGGAAGGACAACTTCATCGATGTGATGCAGACGTCTACCCGCAAGGTTTCTTGGAAGCAGGACGGCAATGCGGTCGTCGTTACCGTGAGCCAGCGTATTGCTCCTCCCGTCCGCGCGTTCGGCATGCGCGTCGAGCTCGTCTACACCGTGCTTCCGAGCGGTCGCGTCGACCTCAAGGTTTCCGGCGAGCCCTACGGCGATTACTCGGATATCATCCCGCGCATCGGCATCTCCTTTGAGGTCCCCGGTTGCGATCGTGCCGTTGAGTGGTACGGCCACGGCCCGGGCGAGAACTATCCGGACTCGCTGCGCGCCAACCCGGTCGGTCATTACCGCACCACGGTCGATGATATGTTCACGCCGTATGTCATGCCTCAGGACTGCGCCAACCGCGAGGGTACCCGCTGGGTTGCCCTGCGTTCCAGCCACGGTGACGGTCTGGTCGTGACGCGTCCGAGCGATGCCGCTTCCAACCCGTTCTCGTTCTCGGCATGGCCCTATAGCTGCGAGGCCATCGATAACGCAAAGCACGTCTACGACCTTGTCAAGGGTGACACGGTCACGGTCAACATCAACGACCAGCTGCTCGGCCTTGGCTCCAACTCTTGGGGTTCCGAGGTGCTCGATTCCTATCGCACCCGTTTTGAGAGCTTCAGCTTTGAGGTGTCCCTGCGACCGCTGACGTCTGCCGACCTGGCTCAGGCGCTGGCACCCATTAAGGAGGCATAAGTCATGCATGTCTTTAACTCGCGCGCCGATTTCGACGCTCAGATGAAGTCCGTCAAGAAGTGGATGCGCACCGGTCAGGCGCTCGATGGCGTTGCCGACCTGCAGCACGACGTGGCGTACTCTATCGGCGACTCGCTGGTGTATTGGTGGGTGAACGCCCACGAGGCAGCTACTGTCGATCTGGTCGGTCACCGTCGCTACCATGCCGTGCTTGCTCCGCTTGACGGCGACCTAACCGTCGAGGTGGCTCCCAAGGCAGATCTTACCTGCACGCGCGCCTACAGCGATATCGACGATCGCGAGCGCTTTGAGGGCATGGGGGAGACCGTGACGATTCCCGCTGGCGGCGTTGCCGTCGTCGAGATAGACGAGGCCTACCGTGTCGTGGCCGATGCCGCGGATCCCCGCGTCGTCGTGCTGCACGTGACGGTCGAAGGTTATTCCTTCCCCAACAAGTAGTATTCGTCCGTTTGGGCGTTTGCTTTACACCGTTAAGGGGGGTGGCTTTGTTGACTCCCTTTTCCCCATCCCCCTTAGCAGGTGCGCCGTCCACGATTGCGCTTGCAGTCCGGACGGTTTTAGATGAGATATAACGGATGATTGGGAGGGCTTATGAGCTCTGAAAAACGAGGAACGATTGGTTCGTTCGCTCTGCTGGGCATGACGGTCGCCGCCGTGTTCGGTATCAAGAACATCATCAACAACAACGCGGCCATCGGCTTGGCAGCTGCGCCGTCGTTCTTTTTCGCTACGCTTTTGTACTTTGTCCCCTATACCCTGGTTACCGCCGAATTCGTCGGCCTTAACAAGGACTCCGAGTCGGGCGTGTACGCCTGGGTCAAGACCTCGATGGGCGGTCGCTGGGCATTCCTGACGGCATTTAGCTACTGGTTCGTTAACCTGTTCTACTTTGCGTCCGTCCTGCCTAACGTCATCATCTACGCGAGCTACGTGTTCTTTGGTGCCAATGCCGAGCTCTCGCAGCTGTGGATCACCATTATCGAGATCGTCGTCTTTGCTATCGCCACGTGGGTTTCGACCAAGGGTGCTAAGTGGATCGGCTCCATTTCCTCCTTCGGCTCGACCGCGGCTCTCGGCCTGACTGCCGTGTTCATCTTGCTGTCCCTGGCTGCTGCCTTTGGCGGCGTCGAGTTCGCTACGGCTCCTACCCCCGCTAACATGGCTCCCGACACGAGCAACTTCGCAACTATGTGGGGCTTCTTCGGTACGCTTGCCTGGATCATCCAGGGCGTTGGCGGCGCTGAGTCTGTCGGCGTGTTCCTTAACGACCTTAAGGGTGGCGTCAAGGCCTTCGTGCGCACCGTTGTTATCGCCGGCCTGACCATCGGCCTTCTGTATGCAGGCGCTTCGCTGCTGGTCAACCTGTTCATTCCCGAGGGCGGCGTTGCCATCTCCACCGGTATCTTCGACGTATTCGGCGCTGTCTTTGCCCACTTTGGCATTCCCATGGAAGTGTCCACGCGCGTCATTGGCCTGATCCTTCTTGCCGCCACGCTGGGCTCCCTCATGATGTGGACCTCTGCTCCCATCAAGGTCTTCTTCACCGAGATCCCCAAGGGCGTCTTTGGTAGCAAGATCGTCGAGCTCAACGAGCACGGCATTCCTGCCCGCGCTGCCTGGCTGCAGTTCGCCATCGTCGTCCCCATCCTGATCATCCCGGCCCTGGGCTCCGGCAACCTAGACGACCTGCTCATGATCGTCACCAACATGACGGCTGCCACCGCTCTGCTCCCGCCGCTGCTGATTCTGCTTGCCTACTTTATGCTGCGCAAGAACTTCGACGCTGCGCCCCGCGACTTCCGTATGGGTTCGCGCACCTTCGGTCTGGTCATTGCCGCCTTCCTGCTCGTTGTCTTCTGCTTCGTGCTTATCTGCGGCACCATTCCGCTCGATCAGCCTCTGTGGCTGACGCTGGTCTACAACGTTGGCGGTGTAGTTGTCTTCCTGGGCCTTGCCGTGATGTGGTACAACCGCTACATCAACCGCCTGCGCGAGACCGATCCCGAGGCCGCCGAGAACGAGCTTCGCCCCTCCGTCCTCGACATGATGGAGTAGCGGCTAGGATTAATCTACGGCTGTGGAATAAATCGATTCCCTTTCCTAAGGAGGGGCCTTACGAGGCCCCTCCTTTTGTGTTTTGGGGCATGGTTTTGGACCCCGTGGTCAAAAAATGCCAAATATGAGTACTGTTGCAAAAGAGGTGTCATATTTTTCGGCCTGTTCTGAGCAAAAACGGGCTCAAAATCAATTTATCTAACCCCCTTTAAAGGGCGTTTGACGGCTTTCAACCTCTTCGAATCGCTCAAAGCAGGCACTTTGCTCGCGATTTTGCTGCTACTAAATCGGTGACAGTACTCATATTTGCCACTTTTTGCCCACGAGGTGTTCAGAGGAGCTCTCGACAAGCATCTAACGCTACAATAACTACCACGTGGTTGGGTTTGCCGGCCGAATGTGCGATGCCGCGGGAGGGGACATGGTCGAGTTTACAAAGACGATTAAAGATCCGTTGGGACTGCATGCCCGCCCGGTTGCGCTGCTTTACGACATCATTGCCAAGCATCGTAGCAACGTATCGGTCAGTATCGGCGATCGCCATACCGACGGCCGCGATGTAATGGGGCTCATGGCTCTCTACGGCGAGTGCGGCGAGGACATCATCTTCCGCGTTTCGGGCGTAGACGAGGCTTCCTGCGTCACATCGATCAGAAACCTCTCGCTCTAAGCATGACAGGGCGCGGCAAAGGACAGCTCTTTGCCGCGCCTTTTTGTTTCGTATAGGAAACTTTTTCGAAATCTAAATGGGGACCCTTTCCAAAAAGTTAACCACGTGTTAGTTTACTAAGGCGAACATAGACGTGGTTAACTTTTACTGCGTCGATGTTGAGGACGAACTGACGTTAGGAGCCCACTCATGTCTTGCGGACCACAGATGCCGGCTATGCCGCTTTCGATGGTAAAAGCAGGCGAAACCGTGCACGTGTCTCGTGTAAAGGGCAATGAGGATATGAAGCACCACCTCAAAGACCTTGGCTTTGTCGAGGGCAGCGAGATCCACGTGGTGAGCTCGAGTGGCGCTAACATCATCGTCACCGTGCTGGGTGCACGCTTTGGCATCGATTCCAAGGTTGCCATGCACATCATGACCGTCGGTTAGTTCTCAGCATTCCGCAAAAACTGAAAGGGGGACAAGTACATGAAGACGTTGGGTGACGTTAAGGTGGGCGAGAGCTCCACCATCGTCAAGCTTCACGGTGAGGGTGCGCTTCGCCGCCACCTTATGGACCTGGGGCTCATCAAGGGCACGCCATTTAAGGTCGTAAAGGTTGCACCGCTCGGTGATCCGGTCGAGATCAACGTGCGCGGCTACGAGCTTTCCATCCGCAAGGAGGAGGCTGCCGTCGTCGAGGTCCAGTAAGGGCCGGAAGCGAATATTCTTGCTGATAAAGTTAGGTTTTTCTAACTCTGAAATGCAACTTTAAAGCACAATATCCAGCCTACGCGGAGAAAGCAGCGCAGGCACACAAGGAAGAAGGATTGAATGGCGGATTCTCAGATCCATGTCGCGCTGGCGGGTAACCCCAACTGCGGCAAGACCACGCTTTTCAACCTGATCACCGGCGCCAACGGCTACGTTGGCAACTGGCCCGGCGTCACGGTTGAGAAAAAAGAAGCCAAGCTCCTAAGCGACAAGAACGTTACCATCACGGACCTCCCTGGCATCTACTCGCTTTCCCCCTACAGCCCCGAGGAGCAATGCTCGCGCGATTACCTCATGAGCGGCGAGGCCGATGTCGTCGTCCAGGTTGTCGACGCCACCAACCTCGAGCGCAACCTGTACCTGGCGCTTCAGGTTATCGAGACCGGCCTGCCCGTGGTCGTCGCCCTCAACATGGCCGACTTGGTCGAGAAGAACGGCGACAAAGTCGACACGGACAAGCTTTCCAAGAAGCTCGGCTGCCCGGTCATGATGATCTCGGCCCTTAAGAACAAAGGCATCAAGGAGCTCTTCGAGCAGGTCAAGAAGTCTGCTGCTTCCAAGGGACAGGTGCCGGAGCACAAGTTCGATTCTTCTATCGAGGACGTACTCACCCACATCGAGAACAACCTGCCGGCGAGCGTCCCCGCCAACAAGCGTCGTTACTACGCCGTCAAGCTGTTCGAGCGCGATGCGGACGCCTGCAAGCTCATCAACCTCACCAAGGAGAAGGCCGCTCGCGTGGAGCAGCTGGTCGCCCAGTGCGAACAGGACTGCGACGACGACGCCGAGTCCATCATCACCGGCGAGCGTTACAGCGTGATTGCCCACATCATTGACGAGTGCCTCACCAAGGCTCCGGCCAAGATGAGCACTTCCGAGAAGATCGACCGCGTGGTTACCAACCGTATCCTGGGTCTGCCGATCTTTGTGGTCATCATGTTCTGCGTGTACTACATCGCCGTTTCCACCCTGGGCGGCACGGTAACCGACTTCACCAACGACCAGCTCTTTGGCACCGACGGTTGGTATGTGCTCGGCCAGGGCCGCGACGCCTACGACGCAGCTGTCGAGGCTGCGGGTGACGCCGCCGACTCGATTGACCCGGCGCAGTACGGCCCCTATGTCCCGGGTATCACCACCGTGGTGCACGACGCCCTTGTGGCGGGCGGCACCGAGGACGGTGGCCTGGTCGATTCGCTCGTCTGTGACGGTATCGTCGGCGGCCTGGGTGCCATCTTCGGCTTCGTCCCGCAGATGTTCCTGCTGTTCGTCATGCTGTCCTTCCTGGAGGACTGCGGCTATATGGCCCGCGTCGCCTTTATCATGGACCGCGTGTTCCGCCGCTTTGGCCTGTCCGGTAAGTCGTTCATCCCCATGCTCGTGTCCTCGGGCTGCGGCGTCCCCGGCGTCATGGCTACCAAGACCATCGAGAACGAGAAGGACCGCCGCATGACGGTCATGACCACCACGTTCATTCCCTGTGGCGCCAAGCTGCCGATCATTGCCCTGCTCATGGGTTCCATCATCGGCGATTCTTCCACCACGGCCGCATGGATCAGCCCGCTCTTCTACTTCCTGGGCGTCTTTGCCGTCATCGCCTCGGGCCTCATGCTCAAGAAAACCAAGCTCTTCGCCGGTCGCCCGACGCCGTTCGTCATGGAGCTTCCCGCCTACCACTTCCCGGCGATCCGCTCTTGGGCGCTGCACGTGTGGGAGCGCTGCTGGGCCTTTATCAAGAAGGCCGGCACGGTCATCTTTGCATCCACTGTCGTGGTTTGGTTCCTCTCCAACTTTGGTAGCTATAACGGTTCCTTTGGCTTCCTGCCTGCGATGGACGGCATCCCCGAGGAGTTCATGGACTACTCCGTGCTTGCCATGCTCGGCAACCTGGTCGCTTGGATTTTCGCCCCGCTCGGCTTTAGCACCTGGCAGGCAACCGCGCTGACTGTCTCGGGCCTTGTCGCCAAGGAGAACGTCGTCGCCACCGCCGGCTCGCTGCTGTCCGTGGCCGACGCCGCCGAGACCGACCCGAGCCTATGGACCGCGTTCGCCGGCATGTTCCCGACCATGGGCGCCTGCGTGGCCTTCGGTGCCTTCAACCTGCTGTGCGCCCCGTGCTTTGCCGCCATGGGCACTATCCGCAACCAGATGGACTCGGGCAAGTGGACTGCGATCGCCATCGGTTACGAGTGCGCCTTCGCTTGGGTGATCGGCCTGTTCATCAACCAGTTCTACAACCTGCTTGTCCTTGGCCAGTTTGGTATCTGGACGGTTGTGGCCATCGTGCTGCTGGCTGCGATGCTCTTCCAGATCTTCCGTCCCATGCCCAAGCATGCATGGACCGACGAGGACGAGACCAACACTGCTTCCGCCGCAGTTTCCGCTTAAGTCCAAATAAGGATTAGCCCCTTTCCACGAGCCCGGGTGTCCCAGTGACACTCGGGCTTTTTGGTGGGGGAGATGTGACGTTTCCGCAGATAAAACCGACCAAAATAAACCTGTCCCTTTTTGGCAGGTGGAGAATGGGGTAAAGTAAGTGGTGGTTAACTAGAGGAGGCTTGCTATGGCACCTATCGATATTGTTGTGCTGACCGTTATCGCCATTGCGTTTGTCGCCGTGTGCGTGCGCATTTATCGCAAGGGCACCTGCGCCGACTGCGCTCAAGGTGGCGTTTGCACGGGACGTTGTTCCAACAAAAAAACCTGCGCCGCGCTTAAGGGCGTGGACAAAATTGCCGAAGACTTGGGCCGCGGTGTCAAATAGGCCCCAGACGTCCAAGCGCCTCGCGAGCATCCGTTCGCGGGGCGCTTTGTGCATTCGGGGGCGAGCGCGGCGATTGGACTCGATGCCGCCGGCCGTCCGCATTTGAGTCGTTAGGGAGGGTGCCCCCTCTTGCGGCGTACATTTTTGGGAATATTCAGCAAACGTATGTCCCGATAGAGGGGCAGAACGGCTGTTTTAAGTGCCTCCGATGGCGTAATTCGCCATCGGAGGCACTTATTTATGCCGATCGGGCGCAAAATGCGCACCAAATGGGGCGTCGAGGACGCTGCGCGGCGCACTCCGATGCTGAATATTCCCAAAAATGTACGTCGGGACATGACCCACCTGGGCAAAAGCACACAAGTTCGGTGTTCAGGGGTGCCAGTATCGGCGGTATACTGGAGTTTTGTGAACCGAGCAGAAGCCGGGGGAACACGTGCGCTCGGGCACCGCTCGGTTGCTGCTACGATAGATAGGTCAGTAATTTGCCGCCGAGCGGCCCAAACGAAAGGAACCCTGTATGGAGTCCTCCGCCTACCCGATGCTCTTTAGTCCGATCAAGGTCGGTACGACCGAGGTCAAGAACCGCGTCTTTATGCCGCCGGTGTCCACCAACCTGGCCGATCATGGCTATGTGACCGACGACTTGGTCGATCATTACCGTGCCCGTGCCAAGGGCGGCGTGGGCCTCATCATCACCGAGGTCGTGACGGTCGAGCCTACCTATACCTACCTGCCGGGTGACATGTGCTGCTACGACGACACGTTTATCCCTGGCTGGGAAAAGCTCGCCGCGGCCGTCCACGAGTATGGCTGCAAGATTATGCCGCAGCTCTTCCACCCCGCCTACATGGCCTTTAACATTCCGGGCACGCCGCGCCTCGTCGCCCCGTCCTTTGTGGGCCCGTCCTATGCCCGCGAGGCGCCGCGCCCTATCACGGTCGATGAGATCCACGAGCTCACGCATCAGTTTGGCGACGCTGCCGTGCGCATGCAGAAGGCCGGTGTCGACGGCGTCGAGGTCCATGCGGCGCACGCCCACGGCATGCTCGGCGGCTTTTTGACCCCGCTCTATAACAAGCGTACCGACGAGTACGGTGGCTCGCTCGATGCCCGCATGCGCTTCTTGCTCGAGGTCATCGCCGAGATTCGCGAGCGCTGCGGCAAGGACTTCATCATCGACGTCCGTATCTCGGGCGACGAGTACACCGATGGCGGTCTGACCCTCAACGACATGATCTACGTCTCGCGTCGCCTGGAGAAGGCTGGCGTCGACATGATCCACGTGTCGGGCGGCACTACCATCAAGCGCGGCTCCGCCATTCCCGCCGCCGGTACGCAGCAGGCCTCGCACGCCGCCTGCTCGCGCGAGATCAAAAAGCATGTGAACATTCCCGTCGCCACGGTCGGCCGCATCAATGAGGCATGGATTGCCGAGGAGCTGATCGAGGACGGCGCTGCCGACATCTGCATGATGGGCCGCGCCAATCTGTGCGATGCCGAGTTCTGCAACAAAGCGGCTGCCGGCAACGCCGACGAGATCCGTCCCTGCATCGGCTGCCTGCGCTGCCTGAACGGCATTATGTTTGGCAAGCGCATCTCCTGCACCGTCAACCCGGACGTGGAGCGCGACGAGGCCGGCTACGAGCCTGCCGCAGAGGCCAAGAACGTTCTGGTCGTGGGTGCTGGTCCTGCGGGTATGGAGGCAGCCTACATTGCCGCCAAGCGTGGCCACAACGTAGTGCTCGTGGATAAGCAGGACGAGCCGGGCGGCGAGATGCGCATTGCGGCCGTTCCGCCGGCAAAGCAGGAGCTCACGCGTGTGATCAAGTATCAGTACCGTCGCTTGGCCGAGGCAGGCGTCACGTGCGTCTTTGGCACCGAGCTCTCGGCCGAGGACATTCAGCGCGACTACGCGGGTTACGAGGTTGTCCTGGCTTATGGCGCTGAGCCCATCGCTCCGGCCTTTATGCAGGGCTTTAAGCAGGTTATGACGGCCGACGACCTGCTGGGCGGCAAGGCTTTCCCGGGCAAGAAGATTGTCATCGTGGGCGGCGGCACCGTCGGCTGCGAGACGGCCGATTACCTGGCCCCGTTGGTCAACGACCTGTCGCCGGCCAATCGCGACGTCACCGTCATCGAGATGACCAAGACGCTTGCCGCTAACGAGGGCGGCGCCGGTCGCGCGGTGCTCATCACGCGCATGCTCTCCAAGGGCGTTCACGTGCTGACCGAGGCCAAGGTGACCGAGATCACCGAGGACACCATCTCGTACGAAAAGGATGGCCAGATCCACACCATCGCCGATGCCGATACGCTGGTGCTTGCCATGGGCTATCGTCCCAATACCAAGCTTGCCGACGACCTTGCCGCTGCCGGTGTCTCCACCCACGTGCTGGGCGATGCCCAGAAGTGCGGCAACATCCGCGACGCCATCGGCGACGGCTACAAGGTGGCCTGCGAACTCTAGTCAGCCCCTTGGTGCACGAGGAGAGGCGTCTCTGCGCCATCCGATAGCAAAACAGCGGTGGTGTCCCGGGTTTCGGGATGCCGCCGCTTGCTCTTGCGGTGCTGGCGACGCGAGCGCGTCCTATTTCACCTCAACTGAGGGAATGGGGGATGCGATAGTATTACGTGGTATTCGACAAACCGTGAGCTTCATCCGAGGGCTTTAGCTTTATGGAACAACACCAGCATTATCAGAGCCTGCAAGATCAGGCATACAGCGCATTGCGCTCCAAGATCATCTATGCCGAGCTCAAGCCCGGCACGCGTCTTTCGGCGATTGGCCTGGAAAAAGAGACGGGAATCGGGCGAACGCCCATTCGCGAGTCCTTTGTGCGTCTGCGCGAGCAGGAGCTGGTGGAAACGCGTCCCAAGAGCGGCACCTACGTCTCTAAGATCAGCATGGAGCGCGCCGAGAACGCTTGTTTCTTGCGCGAGAAACTCGAGAGAAGTGTGCTCATTAAATGCTGCTCTGCCGCCACGCCCGAGCAAAAGCATCGGCTCGGGCAGATTCTTGCCGAGTCTGAGTCGCTCGACCATAGCGAAACGCGTCGCTTTTTCGATCTGGACAACCTGTTCCATGAGACGTGTTTTGTGATTGCCGGTCGTCACATGTTGTGGGATTGGATGAAGAGCATCAACACGCATTTTGAGCGATACAACTGGTTGCGTATGGTGTCGCAGGATTTGGATTGGGAGCCGATTCGTCGACAGCATCGCCGGATTCTCGAGGCCATTAAGAGGGGCGATACCGACGCGGCGAGCTATCTGGCAGAGATACACCTGCACCTGATGCCCGAAGAACAGGGCCCGGTTATCGCCTTGTATCCCGACTATTTCGAGCTGTCCAAAGACTCGGCTATCTAGCCCATCATCGCATCTGCTCGAGACGCAAAACGATGCTGCTCACCTACAGCGTTTTGCAACCGAAATTATTAAAAATGCCTAAAATGGCTCAGACTGCCGACAATGGGGAAACGGGGTGCGCTATGGCGCAGATGAGAATCAAGGACATTGCTGCCGAGGCGGGCGTGAGCCCGGCCACGGTCTCGCGCTATCTCAACAACCGCCCCGGGCAGATGACCGAGGAAACCCGTGCTCGCATCGCGGCGGTTATCGAGCGCACTGGCTATCGCCCACGTGCCGCCGCACGCAATCTACGCAGCTCACGCACCAACCTCATCGGCGTAATCTTGGCCGACATCGCCAACCCGTTCTCCAGCGCCATGCTTGAGGACCTTTCCGCCAGCGCCGCTGCGCGCGGCTGCTCGCTCATGACGGCCGTTAGCGGCAATGATCCTGCTAAGGAGGCCGAATCGCTCACCAGGCTTATCGATGCCGGCGTGGACGGCCTCGTCGTTAACACCTGCGGCGGCAACGACGAGGCGATCGCCGCGGCCGCGGGACGCCTGCCTGTCGTTCTGCTCGACCGCGATGTTGCCGCCGGCGGCATCGATCTGGTGACCTCCAACAACCGTGAGCTGGTCGCCGGCCTGGTAGACGCCTTGGCCTCTGCAGGCAGCGAGCGTCTGTGCCTGCTCACCGAGGCGAGCGACGACAGCCCCGTGCGTCGTGAGCGCGCCGAGGCCTTTGCCGACGAGCTCTCGCGTCGCGGTCTGACAGGCGAGGTCGTTACCCTGGCCGATGGTGGCGCCACGGGCGTCGGCCGCCTGGACGAGGCCATCCGCGAGTACGCGGGTAAAAAGCTCGGCCTTATCGCCGTCAACGGCTTGGTCTTTCTGCGTCTGACCGAGGCGCTGGCGCAGCTGGGTCCCTCGCTGCCGGCGGGTCTCAGGATCGCGACGTTTGACGATTACCCCTGGAACCACGTGCTCTTTGGCGGTGTGACCACGGCCGCGCAAGACACCCTTACCATTGCCGAGCGCGTAGTCGAGCGCCTGTCCGAGCGCATCGACGTCGTTACCACTACGGTGGGCGATGCCGCAAGGCTAGCTCCCAAGCGCATCGTGATCCCCGGCCACATCGAACACCGCGCCTCGACCTCGCGCTAGTCTGTGTGATAATATATAGACAATGTCATACAGGAGGTATCCATGGCTGCGTCTGTGCTGAGTGTGCGAGTGGACTCGTCAATTAAAGATTCATTTGCCGAGCTGTGCGAAGAACTTGGCATGACTTCGTCTGTTGCAGTCAATATGTTTATGAGACAGATGCTGCGCGAGCGTTCGCTGCCGTTTGTCCCTTCACTCGGTAAAAGCTCTGCGAGCGGAAGCGTCGCGGCGGGCATTTTGGATACCGCTCAGATTGAGTCCGCTGTCCGTGAGGCGGCCAGCCCGATTCCCGCCATCAAAAGCGTGATTCTTTTTGGCTCGTATGCTCGCGGCGACGCGCGTGCCGATAGTGACATTGACTTGCGTCTCGAAGTCGATCGCGATCAGGGCTTTGGCCTTTTCGCGTTGTCGGCATTCGGCGAGGCGGTGCGCAAAGAAACTGGGAGGCAGGTTGATCTTGTCTCGAGCGACCATCTTGATGCCGATCTTGCCGCGGTAATCGAGCGCGAAGGAGTGATCCTTTATGATCGCGCGTAAGTCAGACGGCCTCCGCGCCCAAGAGGTCTTGGACGCCATCTCTGAAACGAACGAGCGCATCAAGGCTTTTGATATCACCGAGGACCAGTTTCTGCATGCGAATGACGTGCGGACGAGGGCGTTGGCGGACTCCCTTTTGATGTGCGCGCTTAGGGTGACGGAAGAAGCGGGCAAGTTGTCGGAACGCTCGCAGCGGCTTCATCCCGAAATTGAGTGGCGTGGAATTATCGGCATGAGAAATTACCTCGCGCATGATTACGGCAATGTCGACCGATCGGTTGTTTGGGATGCGGTGACGATGGAGTTCCCAGCGCTGGAACGAGCGTGTAGGCAAATTGTTTCCGAATCTGAACGCTAGCCATTCGTTCGTGACCGCCTGTTCGCGCACGTTTTTTGAGCGCTTGATACGCTTTAACCCTGCGGAAACATTTTTCTGCGATAGTATCTGCGGTATAGACCAGTCGAAACCCGCCCGAAAGAAAGGGGAGCGACATGAACCAGCAGAACATCGATTACGTACTCCGCTCCGTAGAACAGCGTGACATCCGCTTTGTGCGTCTGTGGTTTGTCGACATTCTCGGCCGCCTCAAGAACTTTGCCATCAGCCCCGAGGACCTCGAGGTCGCATTTGAGGAGGGCATTGGCTTTGACGGCTCGGCCATCGAGGGCTTTGCCACGCCCGAGGAAGCCGACATGCTGGCGTTCCCTGATGCCTCGACCTTCCAGATTTTGCCGTGGCGTCCGAGCCACAACGGCGTCGCCCGTGTGTTCTGCGACGTGTGCACTCCCGATCGCGAGCCCTTCGCCGGCGACCCGCGCGCTGCGCTGCGCCGCATGTTCCATAAGGCCGAGAAGGCCGGCTATCTGCTCAACGTTGGTGCCGAGCTGGAGTACTACTATTTCCCCGACGAGCGCACGCCCGAGCCGCTCGACAACGTGGGCTACTTCGATCTTTCGGTGAGCGACGCCGCGCGCGACCTGCGCCGCAACACGGTCCTTACGCTCGAGAAGATGTCCGTGCCCGTGGAGTACACCTTCCACGCCGCCGGTCGCTCGCAGCACGGCATGAGCCTGCGCCACGCCGAGGCCCTGAGCATGTCCGACGCCATTACCACGGCCAAGCTCATCATTAAACAGCAAGCTTACGAGAGCGGTTGCCACGCCTCCTTTATGCCCAAGCCGTTGGCGGGCGAGGATGGCAGCGCCATGTTTTTGCATCAGTCGCTGTTCGACCACGACGGCAACAACGTCTTTTGGGGCGAGGCCGACGAGAGGTACCATCTCTCCGACGTCGCCAAGCACTACATGGCCGGTATCTTGGCGCACGCGCGCGAGATCAGCGCCATCACCAACCCCACCGTCAACTCGTACAAGCGCATCACCACGGGCGGCGACTCCGTGCCGCAGTACGCCACGTGGGGCCTGCGCAACCGCGCAAGCATGGTTCGCATCCCGGTCTACAAGCCCGGCAAGCAGCTGTCCACGCGCATCGAGCTTCGTAGCCCCGATCCCATGGCCAACCCGTATCTGGTCAACGCCGTCACGCTGGCGGCTGGTCTCGACGGCATCGAGCGCAAGCTGGAGCTCCCGCTCGAGGCCACGGCCGAGACGCTCAAGCTCAACGACCGCCAGATGCTCGAGGCCGGTTATACGCCGCTGCCGCGCTCGCTTAAAGAGGCACTCGACGTCTTTGAGGACTCGCAGTTTATGAAGGATGCCCTCGGCGAGCACATCCATAGCTTCTTCCTCAAAAAGAAGCGCGACGAGTGGCATAAGTTTGAGTCCACGATCACCGAATGGGAGATCAAGCACTACCTGGCGAACTCCTAATCGCGCTGGCTTGTCCCAGTACGATTGAGCTCATTTCTTTGGAGGCCGATATGTCCGAAAAGAGTGCCCTGTTCATGGCGCGCACGACGCGCTTCCACGAGTTTGCCCGCAGCTTGACGACCACCCTGGGTGTCGAGGTGAGTCTGGCCACCCCCGATTCGCCAACTGCGGCGCACGACTTTGACCTGCTGATCCTCGATTCCGATGGCATCCGCAGCGACCGCATCGATCAGATTGCCAAGTGGCTCGACGATCGCGGCGGCGTTCCCATGCTGGTGATCGTCGACGACGAGGCGCTCGGTACCCTGCGCCTGCCGAATCATGCGCATGCCGACTTTGTATGTCCCACGGCGACGCCCAACGAGCTCAAGGCTCGTGCGCAGCGTCTGATGGGCGAGGAGGAGCCCGTCGCCTCCGATGATGTGCTCAACATCGATAACCTTGAGATCAACCTGGCCACCTACCAGGTGACACTCGATAACGAGCCCATCGACCTGACGCTGATGGAGTACTCGCTGCTGAGCTTTTTGGCGACGCACCCCAACCGCGCCTACAGCCGCGAGGTGCTGCTGCACCGCGTGTGGGGCTTTGAGTACTGCGGCGGCACACGCACCGTCGACGTGCACATCCGACGCATCCGCTCCAAGGTGGGCCCGCAGATCGCGACGCACATCACCACCGTCCGCGGCGTGGGCTATCTGTTTAAGGACTAGGGATAACCAGAAGACGATACAGGGCACCGGAGTTTTTCGGTGCCCTTTTCTCGCTTGTGGCAAGAATCATACCTTTTACCGACTGAAAGTGCGTCAGTAAAAACAATATCAAGCGTATAGCACTATCTGGCGAATAACATTTAGTTACTTGCCATGGATTTGTATAAATGGGATTACGTTGTTGATGCGAGCAAAACGATTTCGGGAATGATAACGCCAACGCAGGCGAAAGTTATCAAAGAGGCGAAAACCTACGCATGCGCGTTTCGGCAATGTTTTCTCCGGGGGGCTCCGGTCAAATGGCAGCGGGCACGCAATGGCAGTTGTGGGCTATGTGGCAATGTATAACACATACTCAAATGCCAAGAAGTACCTGCTTGTGGTTTGGAATGGATAGACAAACCGGCTGCAGTTTCTTCCATATGACGTATCAATTTACACGGCTCACGACGGAACATATTGCAAGGGGTGATTGTGCTCGTGAACGGCGACAAGTTCATTCGAAGGGCAATACCCCTATTGGTTCTTTTCCTTGCCTTGGTCGCTGCAGTGAGTTTGTCCCTGCTAGGGGCGACTAATGGGGGAGAAAACGACACGGTTGTTGCGATCGAAGTTCGCACTCTATCGGATGTTCATAACGGGCAATTTGAGGCGTTGATGCCAAGTGGTTGCCATAAAAAGATCGATATGCGCCGCAAGTCAAGTTCCGGATATGTTGCAGGGTTGAAGGCAGGTGAAAAATGGATTCTAGTTTTTGTGGAAGATAAGGAACTTGACGGGACTGTTCTATATCCCCATTCAGCCGAGAAAGCCAAATCAAGCAGACCAGGGGAATGAAGAATGATTGATGGAAAACAGTTCTTAGGCCTGATGGTAGGAGCTCCCATTTTGATGCGAGCTGGGATGGCGGAAGCCTTGGAGCTGCCGGACGCTCGGAAGCGATTGGCGCTCGTGGTTGGCGCGGTGGTCAGAGATGAAAATGGCAATGAAAAAACGCGAACAAGAAGCAGAGAGACTATTTTCACGCCAGAGAGCGAAGCCGTGGGTTTTGCTATCGACTGTTATATCGAATAGACATGACGGCATAGAACGAATTGGCCTATAAGCATGTCATTACTTAAGCAAAGCTGAAATCTTGGCATCTAGTGCTCGGGACTGCCCAGCTTGGGGTACAACTCAACGTGAACAATGATGGCCCGCCACATGTTTGGCGGGCCTTTGGTTATTTGACGAAAGGATCGCAGCTATGAGCGAGAACGATTCCCAGCGTCCCCAGGATGCGGGCAACGCCGGCGAGACCCAACAGCAGCCGCGTGTGCAGGTAGAGTCGACGCCTGCCGACAGCAACATTCCCTACGTGCAGGCCTACGACACGCAGACCGGAAAGCCGCTGGGCAGCCAGCAGGTTGTAAACAAGCACACAGTGGTCAAGACTAAGACCAAAAAGCTGCCGATCTTTATTACGGCGCTTGCCGGTTGTGCCTGCGGCGCCCTGCTGGTCATTGCGCTCATTATGAGCGGCACGCTCAACATTGGCGGCGGAAAGAATGCCGTGACGGCGGGTGCTTCGGGTTCATCGACGCAAAAGATTACGATTGATTCCGAGGACACCACGCTGGCCGAGGCCGTTTCTGCCAAGGCCCTGCCCTCCGTGGTTTCCATTACCGCCACTTCGAGCGGCGGCCAGAATGGCTCGCTTTCGCAGTCTGCCGACGAGTCGAACAACTCGGGCAGCGTCGGTTCGGGCGTTGTGCTCGATACCGAGGGCCACATTCTCACCAACAACCACGTGGTCGATGGCTACGATCAGTACGTGGTGACCATGGATGACGGCACTACGTACGAGGCCGAGTTCGTGGGCAACGATGCCTCGAGCGACCTGGCCGTCATCAAGCTCAAGGACGCCGACGCCTCCAAGCTCACCCCGATCGAGATCGGCGATTCCTCCAAGCTCAACGTGGGCGAGTGGGTCATGGCGATCGGCTCGCCGTTCGGCAACGAGCAGTCTGTCTCCACGGGCATTGTGTCGGCGCTGTATCGCTCAACGGCCATGAGCTCTACCAACGGTAACACCATCTATGCCAACATGATCCAGACCGATGCCGCCATCAACCCGGGCAACTCCGGCGGTGCGCTCGTCAACGACAACGGTGAGCTTGTGGGTATCAACTCGCTTATCGAGAGCTACTCGGGCTCCAGCTCGGGCGTGGGTTTTGCCATTCCGGTTAACTACGCCAAGAACATTGCCGACCAGATCATCGACGGTAAGACGCCGGTGCATCCGTACCTGGGCGCCACGCTTTCGAGCGTCAATGCGCTTAACGCCCGCACCAACAAGTTGAGCACCGATAGCGGCGCGTATGTGGCGAGCGTCGTTGAGGATGGTCCTGCCGCCAAGGCCGGCATTCAGGAGGGCGACGTCATCACCAAGCTGGGCGACGATGAGATTTCGAGCGCCGACGGCCTGATCATCGCGCTGCGCAGCCACGAGGTGGGCGAGAAGGTCGAGATCACGCTCATGCGCGGCAAGGAAGAGAAGAAGGTCACGGTTGAGCTGGGCTCCGACGAGGAGCTGCAGAACCAGCAGCAGAACGACAGCGCGACCGATACCGGCAACGGCGGTATTACCGACGAGCAGCTGCGCCAGTATCTGGAGGAGCTGCTTGGCCAGCAGGGCCAGGGTCAGGGCAACGGCCAGGGTTTCTAACGAGCTGTATCGCACATATCGAGGCCAGAGGGGGCTGTTCCGCCAGCGCGGGACAGCCCCTCTTTTCGTAGTGATCCATTGGGGATGGAGGAAAACGGATCATTTAGAAACGGCAAGGGCATGGTTTGAACGCGCGATCCACTCCAGTTTGACGGCTGCCGATTCGGTGCGGTTTGAGACCGCTATTCGGCCCCATCGTGACCGGTGGTAC
>CALHWR010000131.1 GCA_938036665.1 uncultured Collinsella sp.
AGGCCTCGCGCGAGGAGGCGCTTGAGCGCGGTCTTGCGTGCGAGGAAACTGCTCGCGGCTATAACGTCGACCTCGGCGATTTCCTTGTCGCCGCCAACGAACTCGCCGAACTTCGCCGTCGTATTCGTCGTGCCCGCGGCTCAGTCGATTTTGACACGGCCGAGATTCGCGCTCTATTGGATGAGGACGGAGTACCCGTGCAGATTGTGGCGCGCGAGCGTTCGTGTGCCACGTCGCTTATCGAGGAAGCCATGCTACTCGCCAACGAGTGCGTTGCAGAGTGGCTGGCAGACCGTGATATCGAGGCCTGCTATCGCGTGCATGAGGATCCGAGCCCCGATAGCCTGCACGGTGCCGCCGTTGCGCTGGCGCAGCTAGGCATCATCGACGATCGCCGTGCTGCCGGTATCGCCCTGGGGAGTCCCGATGAGCTACAGGCTGCAGTTGATGCTGCCGCCGGTACGGCCAACGCACCGCTCGTCAACACGCTGCTTCTGCGCAGCATGCAGCGCGCACTGTACAAGCCGCGCAACGAGGGCCACTTTGCGCTCGCCGCGCCGTGCTACTGTCACTTTACGAGTCCCATCCGTCGCTACCCCGATCTGGTGGTGCACCGCGTGCTCAAACTGCAGTTGGCCTATGAGCAGCTCGGCGGCAAGGACGCCCTGGTCCGTACGCCGCGGCTGATCGGCAAGGGGCGCGAGTCGCTGCCGCGCATTCTGCCGCAGATCTGCCGCGCATGCAGCGATGCCGAGCGCGCGGCAGATGCCGCTAGCCATGCGACGCAAAAGATCAAGATTGCCCAGTACTATGAGGACCGTCTGGGCGAGCGCTATGCCGGAACCGTCTCGTGGGTTAGCAGCATGGGCCTCTTTGTGCGCTTGGACCTGACGCAGGTCGAAGGCTTGGTTTCGATCAAGAGCCTGGGCAACGAGTGGTTCGAGTTCGACGAGGATGCGCTCACGCTCACAGGTGCCGACACGGGGACTCGCTATGAACTGGGTCAGCGCGTGATTATCGAGGTCTCGCGCGTCAATACCACGCGTGGGCACTTGGACTTTAAGCTTATCCATTAGCCAAATCTCGACTCATGGCGGGAGAGCGGAGGGCGGTCTTTCGGGGCCGCCCTCCGCATTTGGATCATGGCTACCTTGCCGTCTGCTCGGCCGCCCGCTTACCTGCTATTCGAGAGGTAAAACCTACCAAAATAAACCTGTCCCTTTTTGGCAGGTTTACAAGAAAGCGGGGATGAGATGGCGACGGTGTATGGTTATGCGCGGGTGAGTTCGCGCGATCAGAATCTTAATCGGCAGCTGGATGCGCTGGGCGCCTATGGCGTGAGCTCGGCGAATATTTATGCCGACCATGCGAGCGGCAAGGACTTCGATCGACCGCGCTATCGCGAGCTGCTGCACGTCCTGGGAGACGGGGACGTGCTGGTGGTGCTTTCTATCGACCGACTTGGTCGTAATTACTCCGAGATTCTTGAGGAATGGCGTCGCATTACCAAGGAGCTCGGGGTTGCCATTGTGGTGTTGGACATGCCATTGCTTGACACGCGCGCCAGGGCAAGCGGCACGCCGGATGTGACTAATACCCTGATTGCCGATATTGTGCTGCAACTGCTGAGCTACGTGGCGCAGGTGGAGCGCGAGAATATCCATCGGCGCCAAGCGGAGGGAATTGCAGCGGCGCGGGCGCGAGGGGTCCGTTTCGGTCGACCTCGCAAGCCGTGCCCTCCTCAGTTTGAGCTGGTGCGCGATAGCTATGAGGCGGGCGATATTACCCGCAGCCAGGCAGCAAAGTGCCTGGGCGTGTGCGTGGGGACGTTCGATCGCTGGATGCGCGAGGCGGGGTAGGGGTTTGCGTCGCTTTGTCGCTTCCTGTTGCGATTCAAATTTTGATACGGTGACGATGTCATTTGGGGCTACACTCGCTGATATTCAAAAAAGGAGGTAGGCCCTTGGCGCGCGTAAAACAAATAATCGGATGGACCGCGATCATTCTGTTCGCTGCAACGCTGGCGGGCATCTGGGTGCTGACGGAGCAAAATGCGGTGGAGACGTCGTTGCTGAGCGAGTCCACCGCGCGCGTGGTGGAGGGTCAGGCTACGGGCGTTCAGGCTGCCGATGCCACGGGTGAAGCTCAGACCGAGAACGGGATGACCGGGGGCATCGATTCGGCTGCCTCGAATGTCCGGTCTGGCCGACTTGCTTCCATTCGCATGTGGGTGGGCACGAACGTCCGTCGCGTTGCCCATACCGTAGAGTTTTTCTTCGTCGGATTGTTCGCCTCGGTGGCCGTGGTTTGCTTTTCCAGGCGTCCGTGGAGCGTTTGCTCCCGTTGCGTGCCCGTGTTGCTCTTTTGCGCCGTCTGCTCCGTTGGCGATCAGGTACATAAGATCTTTGTTCCCGGCAGGCATTTCGACGTTATCGATCTAGGATTCGATGCTGCGGGCTATGTCACCGCCATGCTGTTGGTATTGCTGGCGGCGGCGTTGGTGCGCCATGCGAATCGGCCGATCGGCGCCCATGCGAGGCGCTAGCCTTAAGACGAGACATCGCGACTGCCTGCGCTTCGACATTGACTACAATAACGGCTGCAATCGCGAGTGGCCGTCGATGTGCAGTTTTCCAGACACCCGTTTTCTCTAAGAAAGGAAATCCCATGACCGTACTGTTTGTTGAATATCCCAAGTGCTCGACCTGCAAAAAGGCCAAGGCGTGGCTGGACGAACACGGGGTAGAGTATATCGACCGCGATATCGTTTTGGACAATCCCACGGCTGATGAGCTTGCGACCTGGATTGCTCGTTCGGGACTGCCGGTGCGGCGCTTCTTTAATTCGTCGGGCATGAAATATCGAGAGCTGGGCCTGAAGGCGCGTCTAGATGCGGGCATGACGGATCGGGAGTGCTACGAGCTGCTGGCGACCGACGGCATGCTGGTCAAGCGTCCGCTGTTGGTGGGCGACGACTTTGCGATTCCCGGCTTTAGGGAAGCAGCTTGGACCGAGGCGCTGCTGTAGCGGCTGCGGAAAGTGCGACCCGTTTTGAGCGCTCGGGGTGGGACGTGTTTTCCATCGGAGGGCTCGCTCGGCTCAATCCTTGAGCTGTGCCCATTCGTGCGGACCGTAGACCTTTACGTGCTTGTTGGGCTTGCCGCTCCAGTACTCCTCGTCCATAAAGGGCAGATATGCCTGAACACCGGGGCAGATAAAGGGAATCCGCTGCTGTTGCAGTCGCTCGCGTTGGCGCTGCTCCAGGTGCGCCTCGGATATGACAGTCGGCATACCGGACAGCTCGACGAGGCTTGCCTGGATTCGCTTAAGGTCGGGGAGTCCCGCGTGCCATGACATCCGCATGATCAAAAAGGATGCACGGCGGTATTTTGCCTGCATCACCGTGATGGCGGGGCGCAGGGTGGGATGGATTTTGTCCCGTTCGGGCCAAAGGTCAGCAGTGATCTCGAGGCCCAGGGTCTCCCATAGGTAATCAAGCTCTTCGTCCATGGCGCCTCGATATCTACGTGATCATTGATACTTCGATTGTGTTGCCTGGTGCTATCGTTTTCGCGGTAGAATCTGCCAACGGTTGACGGCTACCGCTCGCGGCGTTTTGCCCTTCGTGTGCAGCGGTCGACTTCACAGGTCCTTCACGTGTCGGCCGTATTTGACTGAATTTCAAAAAAGTCAAAATTAGGGCTTGCGTCACGGCGGGACTTCCCGTATATTTCTTTCTTGCGCAAAGGCACAGCCGAGCGCAGCGATGCAGTCATTGGGATGTCGTCTAATGGCAGGACAGCGGATTCTGGTTCCGTCAATGGGGGTTCGACTCCCTCCATCCCAGCCATTGCATTTGCTACATATGGCCCGTTCGTCTAGCGGTTTAGGACGCCGCCCTCTCAAGGCGGAGATCACCAGTTCGAATCTGGTACGGGCTACCAAAATTGAACGCCCGGGCCTCGTAAGAGACCCGGGTTTTGTGTATTGACCGATATTTAAGGCGCGCGTTGAGTCTGCCGCCCGGACCGAGGAGTTGTCATGGACCTGCCTATCAGCTTGGAAGACATCACGTATGCCGAGAACTATCTGGCGCAGGGCGACCTGGCTACGGCGACGCCGCTGCTTGAGCGTCTGGTGGAGCTCGCCGAGGAGTATATCGACGCTGAGTGCAAGACGGAGGAGAAGCGCCAGTACTTTAGCTTCGACAGCAAGTTTGAGCGCCTGGCCTATCGCCGCGTGGAGAAGGATCCGCGCGAGCTGGTGCAGGTCGAGGTTCCCTTTGACCGCCTGTACTCCGACATGGCGTTTGCCTACATTCGCCAGCAGGATTATGTGAGTGCTCGGAATGCCCTGATGCAGGCCGTGCGTTGGGATCCCATGAACTGCAACTATCGCTTGGACTTGGCCGAGCTGTTCCGCGCGCTCGAGGACAAGCAGGAGTGGGCATCGCTCTCGTTCTCGGTGCTGGAGCGCGCGAGCGACGGTAAGTGCGCCGCACGTGCCTACACCAACTTGGGTCAGTACTTCTTGGAGCCCGAGACCGAGAACATTTCGGCAGCCGTGGGCTGCGCGCGTCTGGCGCTGCGCCTGGCGCCCAATGATGCGCATACGACGCGCCTGCTCAACAAGATCCATACCACCTATCCGGATGCCGCGGACGAGAGTGACGACCATGTGATGGGTGAGCTCGCCCTGCAAGGCGTGCCGACTTCGCCTTCGGCCGAGATTGCCATCTGCCTGATCATGTGTGCGACCGATGCTGCAAGCGACGGCGACAAGCAGGAGGCGACGCGCCTGACGGTGCGCGCTCGTGATTTGGTGGGCGAGGAGGCCTGCGCGGCGATTATCAAACTGGTGCGCGAGAGCGACGCCGAGCGCAAGGCAAAGCGCGAGGCTGCGGGCTCAAACGCCGACGACGTCAAGGAGGCCGGCGATGCCCAGTAAGCGCGAGCGCAAGCTCATTTCCAAGAATCGCTCGGCACATCACGAGTACTTTATCGATGAGACGTTTGAGTGCGGTATTGAGCTGAGCGGTACCGAGGTCAAGTCGATTCGCGAGCGCGCGTGCCAGATTACCGATACCTTCGCGCTGATTCGTGGTGGGGAGTGCTGGCTCGTCGGCCTGCATATCCACCCTTATAGCCATGGTGGCGTGTGGAATCGCGATCCCGACCGTCGGCGCCGTCTGCTGCTGCACCGCAAGGAGATCGACTTTCTTGACGGCAAACTTCGCAACCGCGGCTATGCGCTGGTGCCGCTGGAGCTCTACTTTAATACCGACGGCCGCGTAAAGCTGCTGCTGGGCCTAGGCCGCGGCAAGAAGCTTTACGACAAGCGCGAGGATATGGCCAAGCGCGATGTCCAGCGCGAGATCGACCGCGCCCTCAAGGAGCGCAATCGCTAGGCGTTCTGTATAAGTTGCGGTGGAATACGGACTGTTTTGCCTGTTTGAGGGGCTATTCAGTCCTTATTTCACCGCAACTGCGGGCCTCTCATCTTGCTTATACTGTTTTGACACATATGTCTCAAAGGTGGTGTCCGTTGTGGGCGCCGCCTTTTTTTGTGGGTACATACATCCATGAGGTTCCAACCCGCGTTAGGGGAGTGATTGTTATGGACAAAACTGCGTACTTTACCATGCCGAGCGGTCTGTACGTGGTGAGCGCCGCGGCAGACGGGCTGCGCGCCGGCTGCGTCATCAACACTGCGGTGCAGGTGACGTCCATGCCGCCGCGCATTTCGGTTGCCGTGAACAAGGACAACGTCACCTCGGGCGTCATCGCTTCGGCCAAAGCGTTCGCGCTGACCGTGATCGATCAGACCGCCGATATGCTCTACATCGGTAACTTTGGGTTCCGCACCAGCAGCGATTATGACAAGTTTGCCAAATACGAGACCCGCGAGACGGCTCTGGGCATGCCCTATGTGCCCGAGCACGCGGCGGCCCTGTTTAGCTGCCATTTGATCGACACTGTGGATGTTGGCACGCATCTACTGTTTATCGGCGAGGTCGAGGATGCCGAGCGCTTGAGTGACGAGACGCCGCTCACCTACGATTACTACCATAAGGTCCTGAAGGGCAAGACGCCTCCGAAGGCGTCCTCGTATCAAGGCTAGAAATGTTTTAAAAATACTTGCATTATATTATTGAGAATCTATACTGATAAATGAAGTACATCACCAGTCGCGTTTGAGAGGAGAACATCATGGCTGAGGAGAAGAAGACGTATAAGTTCGTGTGCGTCGTTTGCGGTTACGAGGTTGAGGTCGATACGCCCGAGCTGCCCGAGGATTATGTGTGCCCGGTGTGCGGCGTCGGTCCCGATCAGTTTGAGCTCGTCGAGGAGTAGCTCGCAGACACACGGCGAAAGCCGAACATAGCTCTGTCCAAGGGCCTCGGTCGAATTCTCGGCCGGGGCCCTTTTCCTCCGCCCCCAAGGGATCACGGTTGCTGTTGGCCGATCCTGTCTGTTGTGAGTCCGGCCGACCTTTTGTCTCAATCTGTAACATCTAACGGTGGAAATTGGGCCCACTTGTTACATATCGAGACAAACCAAAACCGTCCGGCAGAAGATCTCAATCTGTAACATCTAGACATCGAAAGCGGGTCTAGATGTTACAGATCGAGACGTTTGCCTGAGTAGGTGCCCCGCCCCATTACATCCCTGTCAACAACACGACATCGAGAATCGTCACGATGGCACCGATCCCTACGAGCAGCGCGTTGAGCGGGCGCGAATTGGCATATTTGCCCATGACGCGGCGTGAGCTGGTGAGCCGTATGAGCACAAAGACCGTAATCGGCAGCTGAAGCGACAGCAGCGCCTGACTCCAGATGAGACCTTCAAAAGGATTTGGGACGACCAGGCACGCCGTCACTGCGCCGACGAAACAGGCCGCCACCCCGATCGAGGAATGTCGGTCGTGGATGTCGTATTCCTCGTCGAACATGCCCGCGGTGATGGTGCCCGCCGCCATGCCCGCCGTCACACTACTCGAGAGGCCCGCAAACAGCAGCGCTACCGCAAAGATGGTCGAGCTCGCCGGGCCCAAGATGGGGGAGAGCGTGGCCGCTGCGACGGCGAGGTCGTCTACGACCATGCCGTGCGCAAAGAAGGTCGTTGCGGCAAGGATGACCATGGCCGAGTTGATTGCCCAGCCCACGCCCATCGAAAAGAGCGTGTCGAAGAGCTCGTAGCGCAGACGTTCTTCGATAACCTGCTCGCCTTGGCCTTCGAAGTGCATGGATTGGATGACCTCGGAGTGCAGAAAAAGGTTGTGTGGCATAACGACCGCACCCAGAACGCTCACGATAATCGCGGCAGAGCCAGTGGGCATACTAGGCGTGATCCAGCTTGCGGCGGCTTGCGGCCAGTCGACCTTGACTAGTGCAAGCTCGGCCAAAAACGAGAGTCCTACCACGCCTACGAAGGCGATGATCCAGCGTTCGGCATGCTTGTAGGAGTTCGTCATGAGCATCGCCATCGATACTGCCGCCACGATGACGCAGCCCGCGCGCACGGGCAGCCCAAAGAGCATTTGAAGGGCAATCGCGCCACCCAGGACTTCGGCCATGGCGGTGGCGACAGTCGCGAGATAGGCGCTGGCGAGCACGGCACGTCCCGCGGGGCGGGGCAGGAAGCGAGTCGTGGCCTCGGCAAGACAGGCGCCCGTGGCGATGCCCAAGTGCGCCGCGTTGTGCTGCAGGACGATGAGCATAATCGTGGACAGCGTGACGATCCACAGCAGCGCGTAGCCAAACTGCGAGCCCGCGGCCATATTGGAGGCCCAGTTGCCCGGGTCGATAAAGCCGACGGTGACGAGCAGCCCGGGGCCGATATGCCGCGCAATGTCTAGGCCTCCGTGACCACCGGTGCGTCGGGAGCCAAAGCGTTGTTTGAGATGGTTGAGCATGGTGCGCTCCTGCGTATGGACGGCGTGACGTCGCATCTGGGTCGTGCGGCGCCACGCGTCGGATTTGGGTTGGGGCTACTTGTGCGCTTTGCCCTGATTGGCCACGGCGTCGATCTTGGCGGCGATGGTCGCCGGGTCGCCGATGTAGCGCTTGTCGAGGACGTTGAAATCGGTGTCGAAGGTGTAGACGAGCGGCACGCCGGTGGGGATGTTGACCTTGAGGATCTCCTCGGGCGTGAGGTGCTCGAGCTTCATGACGAGTGAGCGCAGGGAGTTGCCGTGTGCGGCGATGAGTACGCGCTTGCCGGCGAGCATCTGGGGGCGAATCTCGTCTTCGAAATAAGGCCAGGCGCGGGCGATCGTGTCCCTGAGGCACTCGGTATAGGGCAGCTGATCGGGCGCGACATCACGGTATTGCTCCTGGGTGTGGGGATCGCGCGCGTCGTCCGGCTCGAGTGCCGGCGGGCAGACATCGAAGGAGCGGCGCCAGATGAGCACCTGCTCGTCGCCGTGCTCCGCTGCGGCATCGGCCTTGTTGAGACCCTGCAACGCTCCGTAGTGGCGCTCGTTGAGCTTCCAGGATTTGATGACGGGCAGCCACTCGCGATCCATTTGGCCGAGCACGATGTTGAGGGTGTGGATCGCGCGCTTGAGGCGCGAAGTGTAGCAGACGTCAAAGTCGAAACCGGCTTCTTTGAGGGCTCGACCGCCTGCTGCGGCTTCTTCGCGGCCCGTGTCGGTGAGCTCAACATCGGTCCAGCCGGTGAACAGGTTGAGCTTGTTCCACTCGGACTCTCCGTGACGGATGAGGACGAGTTGCATCGTCTGCTGGTCTGCTTGGTGCGCCATAGGGGCCTCCTTGATCTGGCACGGTGTGCGTGCCGTTTGCTTGACGCCGCAAAGGATACCCGTTTTAAGCTTAAAAGTTAACCAAGACTAACAAAATTGTTGTATTTGAATGGGATGGTGAAAGGGGGCTGCCGAAATGTCTCGATCTGTAACAACGAGGGATGGAAATTGGGCCTAGGTGTTACAGATCGAGACAGGAAGAAATGGTCCTATGGAAAATCTCGATTTGTAACAGCTGGCCGCCAAAACCGGCCCTTCGTGTTACAGATCGAGACAAACCAAAACCGCTCCGCAGAAAATCTCAATCTGTAACATCTAGGCGCCAAAATCCGCTCTTCCTGTTACAGATTGAGATGTTTGAAGCGGTGAGCTTACAGGCCGAACTTGGGGCCTATGTTGTCGCCCTTGAGGTCGGCGGTGTCCACTCGTAGGGCGTGCGTTACGCGATTGTTTCGAAACGGGTGGGAAACACAACGGGTCGGCGATGCTCCTAGTATGCCTATTCAACTGACTGTCTAAATATCTAGGGGAGGATCGCGATGCAGGCAGATTCCGCTCAGCAGCAGGGCCTTTATCGCCCCGAATTCGACCACGATGCATGTGGCATCGGCGCGCTTGCCGATATCAACGGTGAGCGCCATCACCAGATTCTGGACGACGCACTGTCCATTCTGGTCAACTTGGAGCACCGCGGCGGCACGGGACTCGAGAAGAATACCGGCGATGGCGCTGGCATCCTGTTCCAGGTTCCGCATCACTTTTTCCGTAAAGAGGCTCAAAAGTGCGGTCAGATTCTGCCGGCAGAGGGCGACTATGGCGTGGCCATGCTGTTCTTCCCGCAGGACGACAAGGGCGTAGAGGATGCCCGCCGCGTGTTTGAGGAGGGCTGTGCCGAGGCCGGCGTGCCGCTGCTCTTTTGGCGCGAGGTGCCCGTCGACCCGCACGACCTGGGCGAGACGGCCCGCGCCTGCATGCCCACTATCCTGCAGGCCTTCCTGGGCCGTCCGGACGACACGCCCGCCGGCGATGCCTTTGAGCGTCGCCTGTACGTGTGCCGCCGCACCATCGAAAAGAAGGCCGATGCCGAGTTTGCCCTGCGAGACAAGATCTTCTACGTGTGCTCCATGAGCTCGCGCACCATCGTGTACAAGGGCATGCTGGTCGCCACGCAGATGCGCCGCTTCTTCATCGACCTCAACGACGCCGCCGTCAAAACGGCCGTGGCGCTCGTCCACTCGCGCTACTCCACCAACACCACGCCCAGCTGGGAGCGTGCGCACCCCAACCGCTTTATCATCCATAACGGCGAGATCAACACCCTCAAGGGCAACGTCAACTGGATTCGCGCCCGCGAACCCAACCTGTACAGCCCCGTGCTGCAGCACGATCTTGAGCGCGTGATGCCCATCATCAACCGCGAGGGTTCCGACTCCGCGATTCTGGACAACGTGCTCGAATTCTTGGTCATGAACGGTCGCCCGCTCACGCGTGCCGCGTCCATGTTGCTGCCCGAGCCGTGGGACCACAACGATAGCCTGAGTGAGGAGCGCCGCGCCTACGACGCTTACCAGTCCATGCTCATGGAGCCCTGGGACGGCCCGGCGGCCATCGCCTTTACCGACGGTCGCACGCTGGGCGCCGCCCTCGACCGCAACGGCTTGCGCCCCGCCCGCTACTACGTGACGCGCGATGGCCGCTTTATGCTGGCAAGCGAGGTGGGCACCATCGAGGTGAGCCCCGAGAACATCCTGACGAGCGGCTGCCTGGGACCGGGCCAGATGCTCGAGGTCGATTTTGCCCGCGGCCGCGTGATCTACAACGACGAGCTGCGCGCCCGCTATGCCAAGGAGAAGCCCTACCGCGACTGGATTGCCGAGGAGACACTGACCGTCGACGCGCTCGATGAGCCCGCCGCGCCCGCGCCCGCCGAGGATGCCGAGGTGCCCGCCGCCGTGCGCATGGCCAAGCTCGGCTATCACTGGGATGATGTTGACGAGGTCGTGCGCCCCATGGCCCAGCAGGGCAAGGCCCCGCTCGCCTCGATGGGTATCGATGCGCCGTTGGCCTGCCTGTCCAAGAAGACGCGTTCGTTCTTTGACTACTTCTATCAGCTGTTCGCTCAGGTCACGAATCCTCCGATCGATGCCCTGCGCGAGCACATGGTGACTTCGACCACGCTCTACCTGGGCAACCACGGCAACCTGCTCGAGGATTCCCGCACGGCCTGTCAGCTGGTGCGCTTGGAGCGCCCATTGCTCAACGAGGAAGAGTTCGAGCATATCTGTGCCATCGACCGTGTTGGCTTTAAGACCCGTCGTTTCCGTGCCGTCTACCGCCGCGATGCCGGCGAGGGCGCGCTGCAGGCTGCGCTCAAACAGCTTGCCGAGGACGTTGAGGCTGCGGTCCGCGACGGCGTGAACATTGTGGTGTTGAGCGATCGTGCCGCTGCGGGCGAGGTGCCCGTGCCGTCGCTGCTCGCCGTGGGCTGCGTGCACAACCACCTGATCCGCGCCGGCGTTCGTACTTTTGCCGACATCGTGGTGGAGTGCGGTGACGCCGTGTCCCCGCACGACTTTGCGGCACTGGTGGGCTACTCCGCGAGCGGCATCTATCCGTACAACGCACATGCGTGCATCCGCGATCTGGCGGCACGCGGCGACCTGGACGTGACGGCCGAGCAGGGCATCGCCAACTACAACAAGGCTGCGACCGCCGGCATCGTCTCCATCATGTCCAAGATGGGCATCTCCACGGTGCAGAGCTACCATTCGGCGCAGATCTTCGAAGCCGTGGGCTTTACGCCGGAGTTCGTCAACGCGTACTTTGCCGGCACGGTGAGCCGTGTGGGCGGTATGGGTGTCGAGGACGTTGAACGCGAGCAAAACGAGCGCTACGACGCCGCGCTCGCTATCCTTAAGAGCCCGGCTCCCGATCAGCTGCCCACGCTGGGCCTGACCAAGTGGCGCCCGCTCGGCGGCGAGGAACACCTCATCGACCCCCAGACCGTCTACCTGCTGCAGACCGCCTGCCGTGAGGACAGCTACGACACCTTTAAGGAGTACAGCGCCCGCCTGCACCGCACCGGCCGTGCCGTGCGTCTGCGCGACTTGCTCGACTTTGATGCCAGCGGCCGCACGCCGGTTTCGCTCGACGAGGTCGAGCCCGCGCTCAACATCGTCCGCCGCTTTAACACCGGCGCCATGTCGTACGGCTCCATCAGCAAAGAGGCGCACGAGTGCATGGCCATCGCCATGAATCGCCTGCACGGACGCTCCAACTCGGGCGAGGGCGGCGAGGACCCGCGTCGCGAGACCCCGCTGGCTAACGGTGACTCCAAGAACTCCGCGATCAAGCAGGTGGCAAGCGCGCGCTTTGGCGTGACGAGCCGCTACCTGTGCAGCGCCTTCGAGATCCAGATCAAGATGGCCCAGGGCGCCAAGCCCGGCGAGGGCGGTCACCTGCCCGGCAAGAAGGTCTACCCCTGGATTGCCGAGGTCCGTCAGTCCACGCCCGGCATCGGCCTGATCTCGCCTCCGCCGCATCACGACATCTACTCTATCGAAGACCTGGCCGAGCTCATCTTCGACCTTAAGAACGCCAACCCCGGCGCGCGCGTGTCGGTCAAGCTGGTCAGCGAGGCCGGCGTCGGCACCATCGCCACCGGTGTGGCCAAGGGTGCTGCCGACAAGATCTTGATCAGTGGCCACAACGGCGGCTCGGGTGCCGCTGCGCGCGACTCTATCTGGCATGCGGGACTGCCGTTGGAACTTGGCCTTGCCGAGGCCCAGCAGACGCTGCTGCAAAACGGCCTGCGCTCACGCGTGGTGCTCGAGGCCGACGGCAAGCTCATGGACGGCACCGATGTTGCCGTCGCCTGCCTGCTGGGCGCCGAGGAGTTTGGCTTTGCGACCATGCCGCTCATCTCGATGGGCTGCTTCATGCAGCGCGACTGCCAGCAGGATACCTGCCCCGCCGGCATCGCGACGCAAAACTGTCGCCTGCGTCGCGGCTTCCGCGGCAAGCCCGAGCATGTCGAGCACTTTATGCTCTTTGTTGCCGAGCAGCTGCGCGAGGTCATGGCGAGCCTGGGCTTCCGCACCGTCGACGAGATGGTCGGCCATCCCGAGTGCTTGCGCCAGATCGAGGTCCCGGGCAACCGCAAGGCTAACCTGCTCGATCTGTCGCCCGTGCTGGCGAGCGCGACCTGCGAGTTCGGTGCCCACATCTCGGGTGCCGACGGCCGTCACTTCCTGCCCCAGATGGCTGCGGACAGCGAGCTCGACAAGACGCTCGACTCCACGCTGTTTGTGCCTTACACGGCCGACGCTCGCGCGCACCTGCGCCCGATTCGCTTCCGCGCCGATATCGCCAACGTCAACCGCTGCGTGGGCACTATCCTGGGCAACGCGGTGACCAAGGCACATCCCGAGGGCCTGCCCGCCGGCTCCATCACCATCGATTGCGATGGTTCGGCCGGTCAGAGCTTTGGCGCCTTCCTGCCGCGCGGCATTACGCTCAACGTGTGCGGCGACGCCAACGACTACTTTGGCAAGGGCCTTTCGGGCGGCGAGGTGTCGGTGCGCCCCAACCCGCATGCGACCTACAAGTTCGACGAAAACATCATCGTGGGTAACGTTGCGTTCTTTGGCGCCACGAGCGGCCACGGCTTCATCAACGGCCTGGCCGGCCAGCGCTTTGGCGTACGCAACTCCGGTGCCACCGTGGTGGTCGAGGGCTGCGGCAACCACGGCTGTGAGTACATGACGGGCGGCCTGGCGCTCATCCTGGGCGAGGTCGGGCAGAACTTTGCCGCCGGCATGACGGGCGGCGTGGCCTATGTCTTTGACCAGTACGGCACGCTCGATGCCCGCGTGAACCACGAGAGCGTTGAGCTCAAGGCCCCGACGGCCGGCGAGCTGGCGCAGATTCGCGAGCTCATCCAGGAGCACGTGGACGCGACACAGAGCCCACGCGGCATTAAGCTGCTCTACAGCTTTGAGACGATGAGCAAGCACTTTGTGAAGGTCGTTCCGACCGAGTACGAGCGTGTGCTGGCGATTGTCGCTGCGAGCGAGGCCGTCGGCAAGACGCATGCGCAGGCAGAGGAGCTGGCGTTTGACATTGTGACCGGTCGCGCGAGCGCCGCGGATGTCGCTCGCTTCGATATTGCGGGCGGTGCTGCGGGTGCTGCGTCCGTGGCCGCCAGCTCTGTTGCTTCGACCAAGAAGGAGGCGTAAGTGCTATGGGTAAGCCCGGTGCTTTTCTTGATATCGATCGCGTGACCCACGAGCTTCGCCCCGTGGAGGAGCGCAGCCGCGATTTCGATCCGCTGTACGTGGAGCTTGACGACGATGCACGCCGTGCCCAGGCGAGCCGCTGCATGATGTGCGGCGTGGCGTTTTGCCAGATGGGCGCGAGCTTTGGCAAGGCACGCCCGAGCGGCTGCCCGCTGCACAACCTGATTCCCGAGTGGAATGAGTTGGTGTACCGCGGCCGCTGGGACGAGGCGGCCGAGCGCCTGTCGCTCACCTCGCCCATGCCCGAGTTCACGAGCCGCGTGTGCCCGGCGCTGTGCGAGGCCGCGTGCAACCTGGGTTCGGTCGATGGCCAGCCCACGACGATCCATGACAACGAACGTGCGATCAGCGACCATGAGTGGGCCAACGGCGGTCCGCGCCGCTTTGAGCCGGCGGGGGAGGATGCGCCCACGGTCGCCGTGGTTGGTTCTGGACCGGCTGGCCTGGTGGCAGCATGGGAGCTTGCACGTCGCGGTGCCCGCGTGACGGTGTTTGAGCGCGACGACCGCCCCGGCGGCCTACTCATGTACGGCATTCCCAACATGAAGCTCGAGAAGTCTGTGGTCGAGCGTCGTGTGGCGCTCATGCGCGAGCTGGGTATTGTGTTCGAGCTGGGCGCCGACGTGACGGACCCTGCGGTGGCGGCCAAGCTCAACGGCTTTGACGCTGTGGTGGTGGCTGCTGGCGCCCGTGCCCCGCGCGGTCTTTCGGCTACGAACGTGGACGCCCCGGGCGTGGTGTACGCCGTGGACTATCTGACGGCTTCGACCGTGTCGGTTCTCGACGGCGGCGAGCTCGCGGTCGATGCGCGTGGCCTGGACGTTGTGGTCATTGGCGGCGGCGATACCGGTAACGACTGTGTGGGTACCGCGGTGCGTCAGGGCGCGCGCAGCGTGCGCCAGTTTGAGTTCTTGCCGGCTGCGCCCGATAAGCGCGCGGCGAGCAACCCCTGGCCGCAGTGGCCCAACGTTAAGAAGACCGACTACGGCCAGCAGGAGGCTATCGCTGCGATGGGTGGTGAGATGCGTGCCTGGGGCGTGGATACGCTCGAGGTGCTGTTGGACAAGAAGGGTGCGGCTGCGGGTCTGCGCGTGGTCGATCTGGACTGGTCGGCGGGAAAGCCCGAGCGCATCGCGGGCTCCGAGCACGAGGTGCCGGCGCAGCTGGTGCTCATTGCCTGCGGCTTTACGGGCCCGGAGCACAGCGTGTTCGATGTGGTGAGCGTGCCTGTCGCCACCGCTGGCCGTCCGCTGCCGGTGATGGCTGCCGAGGGCTCGCATCTTGCGGCGCGTGTCGACGGCGTCGCCGCGGATGCCGCGCCGGTGTATGTTGCCGGTGACGCTCGCAACGGCAGCTCGCTCGTGGTGAACGCTATGGCCGACGCCCTGGCCTGCGCAGCCGAAGTCGCCGACGCGCTGAAGCTGTAAAGTAGTCATTTAAGAACGTCCCCAATGACTGGTCATTTTTGTCTAGTCGTTGGGGACACTCTTTGCGAGCGATTTGCTCGTTTGTCGACGTACGGATGTTCATTTGTCGACTTTTTGGGCTGTGGTCACCTGTTGTTTCTGTGGTGGCTGCGGGCATCTGGCTCAAAAGGGTTGGTTGGCCGTCTATGTCTACCTCCGGTTTTGTTGCGGTGCGCATTTTCGGTCAAGCTTTTCGTCAAGTGTTTGGTCAGCATCTGGTTTGCAGCCGGAGGCCTATTTTGCCCGTGCTGGTCGTGGCTGCCCACCCTCCTCGTAAGCTCAAATTGAGGTCCATCAGTTTGAGGAGGATGCCATGACTGACCACGCTTTAGACCGAGCAGAGCTGGCTGAAGCCGTCGGCAACGATATTGCCGACATGGCTCACTTTTGGATGCTGCGGAAGTTTCAATTCCTGGAGCCGGCGCGCGAACAGTTCGAGATCATTGTCGACCCGTGGCTCAGCTATTGCACTGAGCCTTCGCAAAACGAAATCATGGCCTACAACATGGCGTTTACCGATTGGCTGCTGTTTGAGCGCCCCTATCGCCATGGCAAAACGCTGCTCGAGCTGTATGTTGACGAGCCGCCGGCATCGCTTTCGCCTGCCTCGCTCAAGCGGCTCGAGCAGGTACGCGACACGCAGTATTTCTCGCGCTTTGGCATTTTGGACAAGAATCCTGCGTCCGGCATGGTCGTGCTGAAGGACACGCGCACCGATCATCGCTTTGATGTCTACGATCCGCATATCGTGCAGAAGGAGCACTGGAGTGACGGCGCGATTGCGGTGCGCCTCGCCTGCGTCGACGATGTCTGGCTTACGGCGGGACAGCTCTACCTGTATGACATCGCGCGGCTGAGCGATACGGCGGTCGATGGGCCGGGTGCGGTGCATCCGGAGGACCTGCAGGACGGCTTTGACACCTCGTGCATCAGCTTCTTCTTGCGTCTGGTCCGCGACATCATGGGCGCCCGGGGGCGGTACGTAAAGTCGCTCAACATCTACGAGCAGGAGTGGAAGTAGGGGATGGGCAGCTGTCGCCTGCCTTGCCCTCTGTCTTTATGTCTAAATCTGTAACGTTTAGGGGCCTGGAGAACGTCTAACTGTTACAGATCGAGACGTTTGGCACCTGGCTGGGGGGAATGTCTCAATCTGTAACATCTACAGTCCAAAAATCGGTCTTCCTGTTACAGATCAAGACATTTGTCGGCGGAGGCAACGGTGACGATGGTCCATTTGTCCGATGTGGTGGTGATGGAAGTGTCTAATACCGTTTTCAAGCACAAGCATACGACTCGCAACACGTTGGCGCGGAATAGGATGCTCGCGCGACTCACGGAGGCGACCGAGCAAGGTGCGCTGCTCGCAACGCATGACAATGCCGAGCTCATGTGGCTGCGGCGTCATGTTGGAACCGACGATATCGCGGAGCCCGAGCCGTATTTGTTCTGTTTTCAACATGATTGGGATGCGCTGACGCCGGCGGAGCGAACGCTGCGTACCATCAAAGGGCTTGCAGAGTTTCATCCCGATTGGGCGTTTTGGGGCTATGACGCGGCGCTTTTGTGGGGTCTGGAGGTGCCGAATGATCTGCTTGGGTCGCGTTTTCTTGTTAAGACGGGTTGTTCGGTGACGTTGAGCGGCGGGTGCAGGTTGTTGCGTCCGCAGATGGCGGGCGCACTCGAGCATGTTGATGGCGTGCGGGTGACGTCGTTTTGGCGCACGGTGGAGGATTGCCTACTGCGTGCGCCGTTCTCCTACGGGTTGGCGATTGCCGATTCTGCACTGCGGGCGAAAGGCGTATCACGTGGGGATTTGTGCGAGCGCCTCCGCGCCGATTGCGAGGGCAGGCGAGGGTATCGCAGGGCACAGGTGATTGCGTCGTATGCGGACGGGCTGTCTGAAAACGGCGGCGAGTCTCGGTTCCGAGCATTCTTTATTGCGTACGGCTTTCCGGTTCCGGAGCTGCAGGTGGAGTTTCGCGACCCGCTCGATCCGAGCCAGGTGTTTCGCGTCGACTATTTTTGGCGGCTCGAGGACGGGACGTGTGTCATCGGCGAGCTCGACGGAAAGGGGAAGTACACCTTGCAGAGCGGCGAGGGTCGGGAGTCGGTTGACCCATTCGTGGCAGAGCGTCAGCGGGAATCTCATCTGACAATGCTCGGACATAAGGTGCTGAGGTTTACGTTTGATGAGCTCAAGAACCCAGGGAAGCTGGCTGAAAAGATGAGGCTGGCGGGTATTTCGCAGCGGGCCGATTTGGCTGAGGGATGGAAGCGTCAGTGGTATGGGTGCTAAGGGGTGCAACTGACGCGAATGTGGTTGTTTCTGCCGAGTTTGTCTCGATCTGTAACAACAAGGGGCCGTTTGGCCTCGTAGCTGTTACAGATCGAGACAGAAGGTTGGCTGCCGCTAAAAGATCTCAATCTGTAACATCTAGAGGCCGAAAACCTGTCTACTTGTTACAGATTTAGATGTTTGACGACAGGGCTGGAGAATATCTTAATCTGTAACATCTAACGGCCAAAAACCGCTCTAACTGTTACAGATCGAGACAAAGGTTGGACGCGGTGCCGAAAGATCTCGATCTGTAACATCTGGCTGCTAAAACCCGGTCTACCTGTTACAGATCTAGACATTTTCCTGATGTCGCTGGGGTGGGACTGCAACGCATTTCGTTCCCCGCATCTCCTTCTTGCTCCGTTAACCGATATGTCCGCAGCAATTCCGCCGCGCTAGGTAATAATGGACAAATGTTGAAGTTTTCTGAGAGGGAGGAGCTCGATATGGCGACTGCCGATCGTTCCACGTTGTTTATCAATGCGACCGTTCTGGATGGTTCGGAGCATATGGAGCCGCAGCCCGATATGGCCGTGGTCGTCGAGCGTGGCATCATCACCTGGATGGGACCGAGCGCTGTGGCCCAAGCTCCAGCGGGGGCCGAGGTCATCGACCTGGCAGGGGCGTATCTCATGCCGGGCCTCATCAATATGCACGTGCATCTGTGCGGTTCGGGCAAGCCGGTCTCGGCGGGTGATGCGGGCGCGCTGATGAAGAAGCTCGACAATCCCGTGGGCCGCGCCATCGTTCGCCACATCCTCAAAGGCAGCGCCCAACAGCAGCTGGCAAGCGGCGTGACTACGGTGCGCGGTGCGGGTGACCCGCTGTTTGCCGACATCGCCGTGCGCGATGCTATCGATGCCGGCAAGTATCAGGGTCTGCGTCTGGTAGCGCCGGGAACGGGCGTTACAGTGCCGGGTGGCCACGGCGCGGGGCTGTTCGCGCAGGTCGCCAATACGCCCGACGAGGCGGCCGAACAGGTGCGCGACTTGTACGCTCGTGGTGCCGACGTCATCAAGTTGTTCGTGACGGGTGGCGTGTTCGACGCGACCGAAGTTGGCGAGCCGGGCGTGCTGCGCATGCCGATCGAT
>CALHWR010000132.1 GCA_938036665.1 uncultured Collinsella sp.
CCGACGATACAGAAAATCGCAAAAACAAAACCGCAGGTAGACTGCTTGCTGTTTTTCAAAAATAGGGGGTATGGATGAGGGCTCCGACTTTAGCTCCGTAATCCGGCGTAGTTTTGGAATGGCACCATATCCGTAACAGCCTTTGATCTCCCGTGGACAGAGGGAAACGGATCATTTTGGCCTTGCGAGGGCTGCCGCGTGACCCGTCTGCCACGAAATGGGCCCATCTACTACGTTTAGACGGCAGCCCTCGACCACGGCAAGTAATGTGAAATGAAAACCGCAGGTAGAACGCCTGCGATTTTTCATGAAACGCGGCTATGGTCAGGGGTATCGGGTCAAACGTAGTAGATGGGCCCATTTCGTGGCGAGCGCCGTCAGCCGATCTCCGCGGGCGGAAGAAAGCAGATCATTTTGGTCTCGCGAGGCTTGCGGAGGCGCTTGTGCAGGGCCACCCGAACAAAACTATGTCGGTTTACTACGATGAATTCGACATTTCCGACCATGACTGCATTTTTCTAAATATTACAAGCGTTCTACCTGCGGTTTTGCAAGCGCGCAATTTACCGTGGTCGAAGGTGGGCGATTCATCGTAGTAAACCGGCATAGTTTTGAAATGGCATTAAATCGGTAGCATCCATTTTGCTATGCCGGAGCGGTTGGCCGTTGGGTAATTACCCTCGCAGATAGGCGATGGCGATTTGGGTGCGGTTGCGTAGCCCCATTTTGGCTAGGATTGAGCTGATGTGGTTGCGCACCGTGCCTTCTCCCATATAAGCCGTGGCGGCAATCTCCTTGTTGTCGAGGCCGCGGGCGATGAGCTCGGCGACTTCGAACTCGCGGTCGGTCAGACCGGCAAAGGCCGCGGGCCGGCGGGTCGCACCGGCCTCAGTGTCCGCCCCATCAAAGTCGACATCCTCGATCGCCTTACCCTCGAGCACGCGTTTACCGTCCATGACCTGCGCCAACGCCGGTGGAATGGCGGCGACATCGGTTTTGATCAGATAGCCGCGGGCGCCCAGTTTAAGCGCCGACACAATGTACTCGTCATCCGAGAATGTCGTCAGAAACACCACGCGCGCCGCAGGGTCGCGCTCAAGGATCTCGCGTGCCGCCGAAAGTCCGTCGCGCCCCGGCATCTGAATGTCGAGCAGCGCGATGTCGGGCGTGTGCTCAGCGTAGAGCGCGACCGCGTCGTCGCCATTGGCGCCGGTACCCACCACCTCGATCTGCGGCTGGGCGCCTAGGATAATCTTGAGTGAATCGACTACCAAGTGGTCGTCATCGACAACTATGAGCCTCATCGGGTCTCATCTCCTTGCTGTTTGGGAATGGTGGCAAACACGCGCCAGCCATGGGAGCCGGCGCGCGGACCGGCGGTGAAGGTGCCGCCCAACGCCTCGACTCGCTCGCGCATGGAGGCGAGTCCCATGCCTTCTGCGGCGCCGCGGCCGCTTGCTTGAACCCCGCCCGCGCCATCGTCGCTAACAATGAGCTGGTAAAACGACGGATGCTCCATGCACCGCACGGTAATGGTTTTGGCATGGGCGTGGCGCATGGCGTTGGAAAGCGCCTCGCGCAGCACCGCCGCAAAGCAGTTGGCGACGTTGGCGGGCGCATGCTCGGCCAAAACCTCAAGCTCAATCTGCGGACCGCTGTCCGAGCGCGCGCCTTCAACGATGCGTTCGAGCTGCACGGAGAGGTTGGTCGCATTGTCGTTGAGCGCGTGGACGCTGGCGCGCACGAGCTGGAGCGCCTCGTCAACGGTGTATTTGACGTCGGCGAAATCGGCGGCAACGCCGGGCTCGTTGGCATGGACCACGCGCAGGGCTTCGGTTTGAAGCGAAGCGCGCGTGAGCTGGTGGCCCACGTTATCGTGGATCTCGCGCGCGATGCGGGCGCGTTCGGCGAGCGTCGCGAGCTCGACTTCGTAGTCCTGGCGGTCGGCGAGGTCGCGGTTGCGTGCCTCGAGTGCCAGGGCGCGTTCTTGCAGCTTGTCGCGGGTGCGACGCATGCGTTCCTGTTCGCGCTCCAGCTGCGCGGTGCGCAGCGACAGCAACGTGGCGGCGACCGAAAGGATGGCGGTTAGCAACAGCGTTCGGGTGGTGAGCGCGCCGCAGCGAAGGTCCGTAGCAAGTGCGCAGGCAAACACGGAGCCAATTGCCAGCGCGGGCCAGATGCGTTCACGGCGCACGCGTCGCGCGATGTCATAGAGGGCGAGAGGTGCGAACGGCACAAGCGGCGGCACGAAGACAGCCGCGATGACGTAGGCGTAGCTGCCGGCCTCGCTGGCGCGACGGGCGCGTTCTCCCTGCGCGACCTCGGCCAGCGCGGCGATGACAACGCCAAGGCAAAACGCCGCGACCAGGCGAGCATCCACAGCAAGGCCCGTGGCGGCTGCGATGCAGCACGCCAGCACGATCGATTTGTCGAATAGCCTGTTCATACGGGTATTGTACGCGATGCCGCGCACGGGGGAGGCGCCACTCAGAGCAAGCGTGACATTCCTCCCACGCGGCGGGGCGGTCGCGTCAGCAGGCCGCACGACCAAGACCTCCGCACTCGTGACAAAGCTCACTGGTGCGCGCCGTCAGCTCCTGCGATGATGCAATCGTACCGGGCCGCAAGCAACAGAAGGGCCGCCTCATGACAGACATCGTCCACGTCGAAAACCTCGTTAAGCGCTACGACGACCTTATTGCGCTCGACCACTTTAACCTGAGTATCGCCCCCGGCGAGATCTTTGGCCTGCTGGGCCCCAACGGCTCGGGCAAGACCACGTCCATCAACTGCATCCTGCAGCTGCTCGCCTACGACAAGGGCACCATCGAGCTGTTCGGCGAGCGCATGACGCCCGCCCGCTACGACCTCAAGCGCCGCATCGGTGTGGTGCCGCAGCAGGTGGCGGTGTTCGACGAGCTCACCGTGCGCGAGAACATCGACTATTTCTGCAGTCTCTACGTCAACGACCGCAAGCGCCGCCGCGCGCTGGTGGACGAGGCGATCGACTTTGTCGGCCTGGGCGACTTTACCAAGTTCCGCCCCGGCAAGCTCTCGGGCGGCCTGGCGCGTCGTCTCAACATTGCCTGCGGCATCGCGCACAAGCCCGAGCTCATCTTTTTTGACGAACCCACGGTGGCGGTCGACCCGCAAAGCCGCAACGCCATCCTGGAGGGCATCTGCCGCCTGCGCGACGAGGGCGCCACGGTGGTGTATACCAGCCATTACATGGAGGAAGTCGAGCAGATCTGCAGCCGCATCATGATCATGGACGGTGGGCGCGTGCTGGCGCAGGGCACTAACGACGAGCTCAAGCGCATGATTCAGATGGGCGAGAAGATTGTAATCGAGGTCGGCGAGGTTCCGAGTGCGGCGCTCGGTGCCGTCGCAAGCCTGCCGCACGTTCTGGACCTTTCGGCAACGGCGGGACAGCTCACGTTTTCGTGCGAAGCGAGCCCGCACAACCTGACGGACATTCTCGATGCGCTGCGCTCGCATGACGTGCCACTCGGCCGCATCTATTCCGAACCGCCGACCCTCAACGACGTGTTCCTCGAGATCACCGGCCGCGAGCTGCGCGACTAGGGGGCGGCCATGTTCAATACCATCATCACCACGGTCAAGACGCTGCTGCGCCGGCCGAGCACGTGGGTCTGGGGCGCTCTCTTTCCTATTGCGCTTTCCACGATGTTCATGTTTATGTTTGCGAACCTCAGCTCCGACGGCACGGTCGACCCGGTGCCGGTTGCCGTCGTGGCGGACGAGGCCTGGGATGCCTCGACCTTTAAGGACGTGGCAGCTTCGCTTGCCAAGGCAGGCGACGATCAGCTGCTCGATGTGAGCGAGTACGAAGACTTGGCTGTCGCGCGCAAAGCGCTCAAGGCCGGCGAGGTCGCGGGCGTCTATACGGTCGATGCCGCGGGCACGCCCAAGCTCACGCTGCTTTCGAGCTATGACAACTCGCGCGCCTCGTCGGTGCTCACCGACCGCAGCATTCTGGAGACGGTGGCAAGCTCGTATACGCAAAATGCCGAGCTCATGTCCCAGATTGCCCAGGACAACCCGGCGGCGCTCGCCGACCCGGAGGCGGTTGCGCGCGCCCTGTCGCTCGAGGGTGGCACCCGCCGCGTAAGCCTGACACGCACCACGCCCGATGGCACGGTTATCTACTACTACGCGCTCTTTGGTCTGGTCGCGATGATGTCTGCCGAGTTTGCCGCTTTGAGCGTCGTCGATTTGCAGCCCAATCTGTCGGGCCTTGGCGCGCGCCGCTGCGTGGGTGGCCTTTCCAAGACGGCGTCGCTGGCCGGCATCTTTGTCGGCTCGTGGCTGGTTTCCTTTGCCTCGATGGCGGTCGCGATTGGCTATGTGCGCCTAGTCGTTGGCGTCGACTTTGGCGGGCGCGAGGGGCTGTGTCTGGTGGGTGGCGCCGTGTCCGCGCTTGCCGCGACGGGCCTGGGCCTTTTTGTGGGCACGCTGCCCGTTAAGGGTGGCAAGGCGTCCAAGTCGGGCATCCTCACGGGCTTTGCCACCACGTGCGCCCTGTTCGCCGGCCTCTACGGCGAGCCGGCGATGGCGCTTGCCGACGACGTCGCCCGCGCCTTTCCGGCCGAGTGCTGGCTCAACCCCGTCAAGCTCATCTGCGACATGTTCAATCGCCTGTATTTCTTTGAGGACCTGGGGCCCTTTGCCGTTCGCGCTGGTGCGCTCGTCCTGATGGCCCTGGTGTTTGTCGCCGCCGCTACGCTGATCTTTGGAAGGAGCCGCTATGAGCACCTTTAAGACCGCGCTTCGCATGGCGCTCGCGCACCCGCTCTATCTGCTCATCTATACGGTGTTCATCTCGCTCATGGGCGTATTCATCGCGGCCTCGGTGAGCTGGAACTCGTCGCAGCTTACCGAGTACAAGCCCTACGACACCAACGTGATCGTGGTCGACCGCGACAATAGCAACCTTTCGCGGGCGCTTACCAAGCACCTAGGCTCACGCTTTGACCTGGTCACGGGCGTCGGCGACGACACGTACGACCTTGCGGACGCGCTCGCCAAGAGTAACAGCGCCAAGGGCAGCGCCGACTGCGTGTTCTTTATCCCGGAGGGGTTTGAGGACGACCTCGTTACAGCCGCCCGCGCGGGGGAGGCCCTGCCCAAACTCGACGTGACCTACGGCTCCGGCACCATGGCGGCGGCGCTTTCGTCTGCCGAGGCCTCACGCTGGATCTCGCTCGCGGGTGCTGCGGCGGCGCTTGAGCCAGCTGCTTCCGACGGCGAGGTCGCCAAGGCCGCCGAGCATGCTGCCGCCAAGCGCGCCGAGGTCCAGATCGAGCAGGTCAAGGTCGAATCGACTGCCGTCGTCCCACTCGAGTCGTACTTCAACTTTGGCGCGTACGCGATCATCTCGTCGGTCATCGTGTCGGTAGGGCTGGTGTTCTCGGGCATGAGCGAGCCCGAGCGCGTGCGCCGCATGGAGGCCGGCCCGGTCTCCGAGCGCCAGCGTTCGCTTGCTGTGTTCGCGGCTGCCGCGGTGCTCACCGTCTGCATCTGGTTTGTGTCGAGCATGGTGGGTGTCGTGGGCTTTGCCGGCGCGGTCGCCGAGGTCGGTGTGGGTCGTGTGTGTCTGGCGCTGGCGGCGACGTTTGCCCTGGCGTGCACGCCTCTGGCCGTTGGCTTTACGCTGTCGAGCTTGGGCGCGCGCGAGGAGCTGCTCAACGGCGTGGGCAACTTACTCGGCATGCTCATGACGTTTTTGGGCGGCGCCTGGATGCCGCTGTCGCTGATGGGTTCGGCCGTGCAGACGGTGGCGCACTTTGTGCCGACATATTGGGTGAACGACGCGATCAGCAAGGCGCTCGCCGCGGACCTGACGTCCACCGTGCTGGGCGACATCGCCTGCGACCTGGGCGTCACCGTGCTCTTCGCCGTCGCCATCGCCGCCGTAGGCCTAGCCCTCGCCCACAACAAATCCCACGCCTAGCCGCCTAGTCATTGGGGGCGTTCTTAAACGACTGGTCGCTGGGGACAGTCTTTGCCGATTCGCCGGCTCGCCGGCCGGGCTGGCAAGGGCTGTCCCTATCTGCCGGGTGGCGAAAGAGCGTCCCTAGCGGCACTCATTGGGGACAGACTTAAATGAGCGATTTCACTCATTTAAGTCTGTCCCCAATGAGTAAAGTGCGTCCCCAACGGCTAGTTTGGAAAAAATTGCGCCTGCCGCTTAAAATAGTTCGCCGAGGTTTACTATTACCCTAGAAAAGTAGTAGAAGGCTAACAATGGGGGATGACATGGCAGCGCAGAAAGCCTACGTCCAGGTCAACGGACTCAAGAAACACTACGGCGACGGCGATGCGCGCCTGATGGTGCTCGACGGTATCGACACGTCCATCAACCGCGGTGAGATCTGCGTCATGCTGGGACCCTCGGGCTCGGGCAAGTCGACCTTTCTCAACCTGATCGGCGGCCTGGAGGATGCCGACGGCGGCTCCATCATGGTGGACGGCTGCGACCTCACGGTGCTCAAGCCTGCCGATCTGGGCGAGTACCGCCGCCGCGAGCTGGGCTTTGTCTTCCAGTTCTACAACCTGGTGCCCGACCTTACCATCAAGGAAAACATCGAGGTCACGGCGCACCTGTCCAAAAACCCGCTCAATGTCGACGACCTGCTGCGTTCGCTGGGCCTCTACGAACACCGCAACAAGTTCCCGCGCCAGGTCTCGGGCGGCCAGCAGCAGCGCTGCGCCATCGGTCGTGCGCTCGTCAAAAATCCGGGCCTGTTGCTGTGCGACGAGCCCACGGGCGCGCTTGACTACAAGACGTCCAAGGAAATCTTGCAGCTCATGGAGGATGTTAACCGCACCTACGGCTGCACCATCATCATCGTCACCCACAACGCCGCCATCGCCCGCATGGCCAACCGCGTGCTGCGCCTGCGCGACGGCCGCATCGTCGAGGATGAGCTCAACGAGTCGCCCGTTGCGGCCGCCGAGCTCGATTGGTAGGCGACGCCATGACACCTCTCGCAAAGCGATTCCCGCGCGAGCTGCGCCGCAATGTCGGTAAGTACCTGGGCATCTTTTTGCTTATGTGCGGAAGCATCGCCCTCACGTCGGGTTTTTTGCTCGCGGCGCATTCCATCGGCTGCCTCATTGACGACATGCGCGACGACTACACGATTGAGGACGGCCGCGTGACTACCTCCTTCGAGGCCACCGACGAGCAGCTCAAGGCCGCCGAGGATGCAGCCGGCGACGTCGGTGGCGTCACGCTCTACAAGAATTTCTCCATCGACGCCATCATCAAAAAGACCGCCGGCGACGATGGCACCAAGCGCACGCTGCGCACCTATGCGCACCGCACCAAGGTCGATATCGCGTCCTACTGTGAGGGCAGGCAGCCCAAGGCGGACGATGAGGTGGCAATCGACCGTGTCTTCGCCACCAACAACGACCTCGCCATCGGCGATAAGGTCGAGCTTGAGGGCCGCACCTACACCATCTGCGGCATCATGACCCAGCCCGATAGCCAGGCGCTGTTCCTCAACAATTCGGACTTTACGGTGAACACCATTACGTATGGCGTCGCCGAGGTCACCGACGCCGGTTTTGCCGCGCTCGAGGATGCCGGCGGCGCGCCCGCCTATACGTACTCCTTTACCTTTAACGACCGCGACGTCTCCACCGCGGACCGCATCGATGTCGAACAGGATATGGTCGAGGCGCTGGCGGATGCCGATGCGCGTGTCGACGATCTGATCGATGCCGATTCCAACCAGGGCATTGGCTATGCGCGCGATGACGTGGACGGCGATTCCATGATGTGGATGACGCTGCTCAACATTATCATCGTGATCATGGCGTTCGTCTTTGTGGTGCTCACCGACGCCACCATCGAGGAGGAGAGCGCCATCATCGGCACGCTGCTCGCCAGCGGCTATCGTCGACGCGAGATCGTGCTGCACTACCTGGCACTTCCCGCCATCGTGGGCGTGGTCGCGGCGCTTTTGGGCACTGCGCTCGGCGTTGTGTTCTTTACCGAGCCCATGCGCAGCCTCTATTACGGTTCGTACAGCCTGCCGCCCTTCCAGGTGTACTGGAGCTGGGAGATCTTTGTGAAGTGCGCCGTGGTCCCCGCCGCCGCGCTCATTCTCATCACGCTGGTGGGCCTGCTCCGCAAAATGGGCAAGACGCCGCTGCAGTTCCTTCGCCACGAGGCGAGCGGTAAGTCGGGCACCAAGCGCGGTCTGCAGCTGCCGGAACGCATGGGCTTTGTCTCCCGATTCCGCCTGCGCGTCTTCTTGCGCAACCTGGGCAACTTCGCCACGCTCTTCGTGGGCATCGCGTTTGGGTCGCTGCTTTTGCTCTTTGGCCTGGCGATTCTGCCCACGATGACGCACTATGCGGACAACCTCGAGACGAGCCTGGTCGCCGAGCACCAGTACACGCTCAAGGCCCCGCTGGAGCTCGAGGGTACTGCCGAGGAGCGCGGGCAGTGGTCGGCACTCGAGCGCTTGCAGTCGGTTGACGGCGCGCTGCTTTCCGCCGCCCAGGATGCCGATGACGAACTTGACGACGCGGCCGATGCGGCGCGGGCGGCAGCCGATGCC
>CALHWR010000133.1 GCA_938036665.1 uncultured Collinsella sp.
CTTTCTGTTAATACGTTGCCGGTCGTCCGGAAATCAGCCTCTGCGCTTCTTCACGGCCAGAATAACCGCCGCGGAGGCCGCGGCCATCGCGGTTTCGGTCGCGCTGGCGCTGCAGGCGCTGCTGTTTGGCGACGGCGGTATCCTGTCCTTTGGAGCCAACTGCTTTAACATGGCCTTTGTGTTGCCGTTTACCGCTGCTATCGTGTTCCGTGCGCTCAACAGCCGTCTGCACGACAAAAGGTGGGGCACCTCGGCTTCTGCCATCGTGAGCGGTTGGGTCGGGTTGTGCCTAGCGGCCCTGTGCGCGGCAATCGAGTTTGGTATTCAGCCGATGCTCTTTACCAACGCTTCGGGCGCTCCGCTGTACTGCCCCTTCCCGCTGTCCGTGGCTATTCCGGCCATGTTGGTCCCGCATATGCTGGTTGCCGGCGTGATCGAGGGCGTGGCGACGGCCGCCATCTATGGTTTCATTAAGAAGACGGCGCCGAGCATTATCGTCGGGCCCGAGGCCGTCGATGGCCAGCTTGCCGCCGATGGTACCGCCAAGAAGACTTCCCTAATCCCTACGCTCATTCTGGTCGCCGTGCTTGTCTTGGCCACGCCGCTGGGCCTTTTGGCCACGGGTGACGCCTGGGGCGAGTGGGACGCTGAGGGCGCCGCGACCGCCGTTCAGGAGGCTGGTGACGACAGTCTGCAGGCTTCGGTCGGCCTCGATGCTCCGACCTTTGCCGATGCGCTGCCCACGGGCGACTACCTGCAGGTTTATTCCGAGGAGCAGGGCCTTGGCTTTGCCGGCCAGGCCGCGATGTATATTCTTTCGGGCGTGATTGGCGTGGCGGTGCTTACCATCGCATTCCGCCTGGTCTCGCTGACGGTCAAGGAAAGCGGTGCTCATGGCAATAGCCGAGCTGCCTAGCTGGCTTGCGGCCGAGGAGCGATATGAGCCCGTGGGGGCTCGGCATCGTGTGATGCAAAAGAATGTCCTGCACCTGGCGAGCCTGCTTGAGCGGGTTCGCCTGGGTGGAGGCGCGCACGAGGGCGGGTCGATGGTCGACCGCGCCCTTTCTTGCGTTTCGGCTCCGGTGCGCCTGGTGGGGATGTTCGTTTGCGTTCTGTGCGTGTGCCTGACGCAAAGCCCGCTGTACCTGATGTTGATGGCGGCGATCGCGTTGGTGCTGGTCGCGGTGCGCCCAGCACGCGGGTTGCGCGCGACTTTTGTGCCGGCGCTCGGCGCCGCGGGGCTTGCGGTGGTTCTGGCACTGCCTGCCCTGCTGCTGGGCGCTTCTGCCGCGGGCGCCATGCTCAAGATCGCGCTCAAGACGTTCATTAACGTGTCGTTCGTGCTGGGCGTTTCGTGGACGCTCACCTGGAGCCGCATGTCGGCGGCGCTCAAGACGCTACAGCTGCCCGACGAGGTCATCTTTACGTTTGATATGGCGCTCAAGCACATCGAGGTGCTGGGACGCACGGCGCACGATCTGACCGAATCGGTCATGCTGCGCAGTGTGGGTCGTGCGCCTGCGGGTTTTTCGCGTACCGATTCGATCGCGGGTATCATGGGCATGACCTTTATCAAGGCGATGGAATGCAGCCGCGCGATGGACGAGGCTATGCTTTGCCGCGGCTTTGCCGGTGCGTATCCGGCACCCGCGCGCGCCGGGTTTGGCTGGCGTGATGCGGTCTATGCGGCCGTCGTGGTGCTGCTCGCCGTGTTGTGCGCGGTGCTGTAGCGCGGGCGGCCGAGCCGTCGATGTGGATAGGGAAGGGCGACGTTTTGGCAAACGATACGAATGGCGTGATGGGCGCGAGCGGTGCTACTGGCGCCAAGAGCGTGCCGCTCATCGAGTTTCGCGACGTGGTGTTCTCCTATGCGGGGCATACGGTTGTCGATGGTGTGTCGCTGCAGGTCGATCGTGGTGAACTCGTTGCCCTACTCGGTCCCAACGGCTGCGGTAAGACGACGATTATGCGCCTTATCAACGGTCTTGAACTAGCGGACGCGGGTGCGTACCTGTTTGACGGGCACGTGATCGATGCGGCATATCTCAAGAATTCCGCAGCCGCTCAGCGTTTTCATCAGCGCGTGGGCTTTGTGTTCCAGAATGCCGATGCGCAGCTCTTTTGCGCTACGGTGGGCGAGGAGGTCGCGTTTGGTCCCGCGCAGATGGGGCTGCCGGCAGACGAGCTCAAGCGCCGCGTGCGCGATGCCATGGAGCTGTTCCAGGTTGCCGATCTGGTCGATGCCTCGCCCTATCAGCTTTCGGGCGGGCAAAAGAAGCGCGTTGCGCTGGCTGCGGTGGTGTCGATGAACCCCGATATCCTAGTGCTCGATGAGCCCACCAACGGGCTCGATGAGGACTCGTGCGACATCGTAGTCAACTTTTTGCTGGCCTACGTTGCTGCCGGTAAGACGGTTTTGATGAGTACGCACCATCAAGATTTGGTGCGCCGCCTGGAGGCCCGTGCCATCTATATCGATCGATATCACCATGTGGTCGAGGCGCCCGTGCCGTCGTATGGAACCGAAAGCGGTGCTGCGGAATAGTTGCTGCGTAGGGTATGTATGGCCGCCTGTGCGACTCTGCCGTGATGGTATAGTTAACCAGGTTTTATGGGGGTGGCTATGCCAAGTTGGAACATTCATATCGCTCAAACGGAGCGCTTGCTGGCACGTGCTAGCGTGCTTGCCGATAGCGTGCGCGACCGCAATGCCTTTTTGTTTGGCTGCGTGATTCCGGATATCTTCGTGGGCTATATGGTCCCTGGCATCGCCGATCCCATTCCGTATCGCATTACGCACTTTGCAAAGCCCGAGCCTATCCCTAAGCCGCGCGAGCACGAGTTCTGGGATACCTATGTGGCGCCGCTGCTTAAAGGCGCACCCGCGGGCGAACCTGCTGAGGCTACCTCGATTGTCGAGGAGCGCGAGCGACTGAACCGCGTGCACTATCCTCAGCGCTACAGGGATGCCGAGCCGGTTGTCGGTCCCGGCGCCTGTGAGTTCTCGCTTGCGTCCGAAGATGTGGCGCAGTCGCTGCTCGATTTAACGCTGGGCGTCTGGTCGCATCTGGTGGCCGACACGGTATGGAACACGCGTGTGAACCAGTATCTGGAAGCACACGGCGGCAAGCCGTGCGAGGAATTCCGCATTAAAAAGCAGGGCGATTTTGACTGGTTTGGCAAGACGCTGGGCATCGTTTCCATTCCGCGTGCGACCGATCGCCTCTATACCGCTGCGACGCGTTTTGGGCAGTATCCCATCCATAAAGAATATGTGCTCAAGACTATCGGCGTCATGCACGAGATTGTACGCGAAAACCCCGGCGAGCCCGATCATCCGCCGTATCGCCTGCTAACCGAGGAGTTTTTCGATGCAACGTTTACCGAGGTCATCGAGCTGACCGAGGCGGGATTTGCGGCTCGCGTTGCTGCTTCTGACGTTCCCGCAGTCCCCCTGATCGCTAGCTGCTAGCCGGCCGGCTTGACGGCGAACAGCTCATCCCAATCGACCAATAGCTCCCGCCGCAGGGCATCTTCGGTGGTGCGTTTCTGATCGGTCTTTGGGATGTAGGGGAGCCCTGCCTTTTTATGGATGAGTTCGGCGATGTTGTTAAAGCTCTTCGTGTCTTTGATTTGCTCATAGGTTATCTGGATAACGTCATAGCCCATGCTTGTGAGGGCGGTGGTGCGCTCGGCATCGGAGAGACTTGCGGCTTCGCCATCGTGGGCGGAGCGGCCTTGGCATTCCAAGATGACGCCCATGCTGTCGGTGTTGCTCTCTATGAGGATATCGGCGTAGCAGCAGGTTTTGTCATACAGTGAGCGCGCGGCGTCGCTGAGTGGGATGCGCACGTTGTTTGCGATGTTGATGCCCATGCCGCCCTCGTTGCGGGGGAGCGAGACAAGCATAGAGGCCTGTACTTCGAAGGGCGAGGCGGTCTGCCCCGTCATGTGCTCGGCCGCCCAGCGCAGTTGTTTAACGCCGCGCAGGCCTGCAGCCTGCTTGGCGAACGCGGCGATATCCGCCGCGCTGAGGAGCGGCGGGCGCTTCCACAAATTGGTGTCATTGCCCTTGGTGTCGACAACACGCTCCCAGCAGCAGTTGGGTGGAATGAGCTTAAGCGAAATAGCTTCATCAAGATGTTGTTGCGTTCGCTCGCAGGGCTTAAACACTGCAAAGGAGCCGCACATCTCGTAGCAAGCCATGAGTAGCTGGTTGCGTGAGACCTGCGTAGCAAGGCTGAGCAGCGTAAACTCGGGCGACGTGACATCAAATCCATGTTCAGTTTGCCTAAACGACCCGGGAGGCGGCTCTTGGGTCAGGAGGTGCGATTTAAACAGGCTTCGCGACCCGGATTGTGCTCGAGTGAATACAAACCTGTGAAGCGGTGCGTGAAGTAGGTCTTTTACAACTGCATGACTTCCGAGGCCGCAACATCTGCGATCCATATTGCCAAGGCTAATGGCGGGGTAAAGCCCTAATACCTGCGGCGGGATACAGTGATAGTAAAAAGCGGATTGACCGCATAGCGTCAGGTCCATGATATCCTCCTGGTCGAAATGTGCTTTTGGACCGTGCGATGCCAGCGTCAATTCGGAAGTATGCGGCAAAATCTGAACCCTGTGAGCAGACCTGGCTTTTGAGGCCAGTTTATCAGGCATTTTGTTGCGAAAAAACGGGGTGTGCTCGGAGGGCTCAGAATTTGCCGCATACTTCCGAAAACGCGGTCGATCTGGCTCTTGCTAAAACGATTTAGCAGCGTCGGGTAAGGTGTGGTTTCACCATCGGGCGAACACTTTTAGCGCTTGGGACTTTATTTTTGGGCCTCGAAAGGTGGATTTCGCGCTTTTGGTAAAGAAATGGGTGCGTGTTTTGCCGTGTGCCGGCATTGACACAGAAAAAGGGCCCGG
>CALHWR010000134.1 GCA_938036665.1 uncultured Collinsella sp.
CCCGCCGTGCTCGATGCCGCCCTCACCGCGCTCGCCGACACGCTTGCCGCCATGCATGAGGCCGCGCCCAAGCAGACGGGTTTCACGCCGGGCGAGGTTGTGCATGTCGCCTGGCCGAAAGCGGGCGAAGATGTCGCCTCCGCGCTCATCCTCGAGGGCTGTGCGCGCGGCATCTGCGCCATCGACGGTGCCGAGGTCTTCGACTCGCATTCCGCCGCTGCGGCGTTACGCGTGGTGCGCGAGGCTAGCCATCGCATTGTGGCCCTGCTGGATGAGGCCGGCCTCGACGCGCCGACGCTGCCCGAGCTGGGACAGCAGTTGCAACTCGATCGCGACACCATGACGCGTGCGCTGCGCGAGCTTTCGCTCAACCACTCGATCGTTAAGGTCGAGCACGACGTTGCCTTGTCCGCCGCCGCCGAGGCCCATGCGCGTGAGGTTGTTTTTGCGGCTATCGAGGCTGCCGGCGGCGCTACCACCACGAGTGTATTGCGCGAGGCCTTGGGTGTGTCGCGCAAGCGAGCGATCAGCATCTTGGAGCACCTGGATGCCGTGCGCTTTACCGCACTCGACAAGGATGCCGGCGGCCTAAGATCGCTGCGTTAGGGGCTTTGCATCGCTGCCCTGGTCCTCCTTGCAGTTGCGGGCTGTTCGGTTTGGTAAAATACCGCCACGCTTGGGAACGGATGGGCTCCGGTGGGCCCCGCGGTCCTCAAAACCGTTGCGAGGCGTGCAAAACGTCTTGGATGTGTTCGATTCACATACGTTCCCGCCAACGTATCTCGCCAAAACCACCACAAAGGTGCCTGTCCCCTTTGTGGTGGTTTTGAAACGTGCGGGAAACAGCTTCGAAACACGCAACTTGCACGTCAGGCGCTCAAAAACGCATCTACCTGCATCGTAATCAAAATGAAACATCCGCCCGCGGTCTTATTCGTAACTTTGCGGCAACAGTGCGATATTATCCATACTCGATAAAGCTCGCGGCGCATAGGGTGCCGCGACCGACACTTTTCTTTCCCATCATTGGAGGAAGCATGAGCTACACGCAGAAAGTTCTCGACGAGCTCAAGGCCCGCTATCCCGAGCAGCCTGAGTTCATCCAGGCCGCGACCGAGATCCTCGGCACCATCCAGCCGGCGCTCGACGCCCACCCCGAGTACGAGGAGGCCGCCCTGCTTGAGCGCCTCGTCGAGCCCGAGCGCATCGTCATGTTCCGTGTTCCCTGGGTCGACGACCAGGGCAAGGTTCAGGTCAACCGCGGTTACCGCGTCGAGTTCAACTCTGCCATTGGACCCTACAAGGGCGGCCTGCGCTTTAACCCGACGGTCACCCTGGGTATGCTCAAGTTCCTGGGTCTGGAGCAGATTCTTAAGAACAGCCTGACCACCCTGCCCATGGGCGGCGGCAAGGGCGGCTCCGACTTTG
>CALHWR010000135.1 GCA_938036665.1 uncultured Collinsella sp.
AAACCACTAATACTTTGCAAGACACGGCCCTCGCCTAACCCTCAAACGAAAGCATGCGGGCCAGGTCTAAGTCCTCATAGCTGTCGATAAAGATGTCGCAGTTGTCACGCACCTCGTCGCGCTCCATACGGCCGTGCGGGTCATAAATACCTACACGCTTAAAGCCAGCGACCCTAGAGCTCTTAAGGCCAAAGACGGCGTCCTCAAACACCCATGCTCGCTCAAACTTGTGCCCGCGGCGCTCTTCCAGGCGGCTCAGTGCCAGCTCGTACACGTCGGGGAACTGCTTGGAGCGCCCAGCCTCGCCCGTCGTGGTCACAAACTCCATGTAGGCATCGAGCCCGGCGCCCGCAAGTGCAGACTTAACCAGCTCGGCCGGCGTGGACGTGGCAACGCACATGGCAATACCGGCCGCCTTCGCCTGCTCCAAAAATGCCAGGAGCCCCTCACGCGGCGGCACCTTGGAATAGCCATCGATCAGGATCTCGCTCAGCTCGCGGTACAGCTCCTCGCCACCTTCGCCAATGCCCCACGTGTCGTGGTAGGCCTGGCACTCGTCCTCCAGCGACAAATGCTCAAACTTTGCAAAATCGTCGACCGTAACATCAATGCCATGACGGCGTAATAACTCGGGCTGCGCATAGCCCCAGACGGGGGTGCTATTAACCAGTGTTCCGTCGCAATCGAAAATAAAAGCAACATTGGGAGCGGCGGTCTGGGACATAAACGTACCTTTCGATGTCAAATGGTAAACAACCTGCTAAAAACGTTTTACCAAACGTCAATCTAATAGTCTAGAAACCCTATTTGGTAAAACTGTCAAGAGTTTTACCATCGCAATTCTGCCAGTGGTATAAACATGGCGCTCGCCGATTAAACGCCGCCGCAAATCCACTTTTCTCCATAAAAGTAACGAACAGGTGTTATCGTATTTCGTGCCGAAAGTTCCACCGAGCACGCGAGGTGGAACGAATCATAGAACTATCGCCGTCCCCTCGATTCGTGCAGCCTTGGACCTTTCGCATCTAGTCACCAAGGCAACACGCTGCCGCGTCATGATGGGATCAAACGTGAGCGATACAAAGCTAAAGCCAGCAACCAAAAAGCCTGCTACCCGCAAAGCCGCCCCGCACGCATCGGAGCTCACCAAGGACGATGTCTATCTGTTTGGCATTGGTACGTGGGAGCGCAGCTGGGAAAAGATGGGCGCGCACCCCGACACGCAGAACCGTACGCGCGGCTGGCGTTTTTGCGTTTGGGCGCCCGACGTAAAAAGCGTCCATGTCATTGGCGAATTTAACGACTGGGATGAACAAGCCAACCCGCTGGTGCCCATGCATACGAGCGCTATTTGGGAAGGCTTTATTCCTGGCGCCGAGCAGGGCCAGCTCTATAAGTACCTTATCGAGACCAACGAGGGCGAAAAGCTCTATAAGGCCGATCCGTATGCCTTTAAGGCAGAGTGCCCTCCGGGTACCGCCAGCGTGCTGTGGACCCTCGATGGCTACAAGTGGAACGACGCCGCGTGGCTTAAGCGCCGCGCCAGCCATAACCACATGTCGCAGCCGCTTAACATCTACGAGGTGCATATTGGCTCGTGGAAGCGCCACGGCGACGCGCCGCAGGGCGAGCCGGACGAGTACGGCAACTACCCCGGCCCCATGGATCCCTTCCCCGCACAGCGCGGTGAGTTCTACACCTACGACGACCTGTCGGTGGAGCTCGTGGACTACGTACGCGACATGGGCTATACGCATATCGAGGTCATGCCGCTTATGGAGCATCCCTTCGACGGCTCCTGGGGCTACCAGACGACCGGCTACTACGCCGCCACGTCGCGCTACGGCAACCCGCAGCAGCTCATGCACTTTATCGATGCATGCCACGAGGCGGGTATTGGCGTGATCATGGACTGGGTGCCCGGCGGTTTTTGCGCCGACTCCCACGGCCTTGCCACCTTTAACGGCCACATGCTGTTTGAGCACGAGATTCACCCCAACTGGGGCACGCACAAGTTCGATTTCGCCCGCGGCGAGGTCCGCTCCTTCCTGGTCTCTAACGTGCTGTATTGGCTGGAGAACTTCCACGTGGACGGCATTCGCATGGACGGCGTGTCCAGCATGCTGTACCTCAACTTTGGCATCGACGATCCCGGCCAAAAGAAGTTCAACAAGTACGGAACTGAGGAGGACCTGGACGCCAGCGCGTTTATCCGTCAGGTCAACTGCGCCGTTGAAGCACACTACCCCGACGTGATGATGATGGCCGAGGAGTCCACCGCGTGGCCGCTCGTGACCTATCCGCCGCAGGACGGCGGCCTGGGCTTCCACTACAAGTGGGACATGGGTTGGATGAACGACACCCTGCACTACATGCAGACCGATTTTCCGTGGCGCCCCGGCAACCACGGGCTGCTCACGTTCTCCATCATGTACGCCTTTACCGAGAACTTCATCTGCCCGCTGAGCCACGACGAGGTCGTACACGGCAAGTGCTCGCTGATCGGCCGCATGCCGGGCGACTGGTGGCGCCAATTTGCCGGCCTGCGCACGCTGGCCTTCTACCAGATGACGCATCCCGGTGCCAAGCTCAACTTTATGGGCAACGAGATCGGCCAGTTTATTGAGTGGCGCTACTACGAGTCCATCCAGTGGTTCCTGACCGAGGAGTACGAGACCCACAAGCATCATCAGGCGTTTATCAAGGCGCTCAACCACCTGTACACCGCCGAGCCCGCCCTGTACGAGCGCGGCTACACCGACGACGGCTTTACCTGGATCGATGCGGACAACTCCAAGCAGTCCATCGTGAGCTTTGTGCGCCAGGGCGAGGACGTCGACGACGACCTGGTGATCCTGATCAACTTTGACCCGGCGAGCTACGAGAGCTTCCGCGTGGGCGTGCCGCGCGAGGGTGACTGGGAGGTCATCTTCGATTCCGACCGTCCCGAGTTCGGTGGCAGCGGATACGCCGGCGAGGAGCCCTACACCTGCTCGAGCGAGCCCTATCCCTGGAACGGGCAGATGGACTCCATCGAGATTAAGGTACCCGGTCTGGCAGGTGTGGTGCTTAAGCGCCGCGGTCCCAGCAGCTATAAGCCGCCCGTGGTCGAGGAGCCCAAGGCTGCGCCCAAAAAGCGCATGTCTTCGGTGAAGCCCAAGCCTGCGGCTGCTAAGAAGGCTCCGGCTAAGGCCAAGGCTACGACGACCAAGGCCAAGGCCAAGGCTGCCGCAAAGCCCGCTGCTAAGGCCGCAGCCAAGAAACCGGCTGCCAAAAAGGCCGCTACCAAGGCCAAGTCTGCTTCTGTTAAGCCGTCTGCCAAGGATGCGTAACAAAACCGTTACAGCTGTAATTACCCGCCCCGACGAGGCGTAGGATACAAGTCATAACCGTTCCGGGAGAAACATCCCCGGGGGAAAGGAACGTATGAATAAGATCTTCGACAACAAGCAGGAGTTTACCGAGCTCTATCGCGATGCCGTCATGAGCATCAGCGGTAAGAGCGTCGAGGCCGCCAGCGACCTCGACCGCTTTAACGCCCTGGCCAAGCTCGTGGCCGAGAAGGCGCGCACCGTTGCCACCAAGAGTGACGCCCGCGTCACCGCCGAGGGCAAAAAGCGCGTGTACTACTTCTCGATCGAGTTTTTGATCGGCCGCCTGCTCGACAACTACCTGCTCAACTTTGGCGTGCGCGACATGGTCGCCGAGGCGCTCGACGACATGGGCTTTGACCTGTCCGTCATCGAGAACCAGGAGCCCGATCCGGCCCTGGGCAACGGTGGCCTGGGTCGTCTGGCCGCGTGCTTCCTGGATTCCATGGCAGCCGAGGGCATTGCCGGCTACGGCAACGGCATGCGCTACCGCTACGGCCTGTTTAAGCAGGAGATTGTCAACGGCAGCCAGGTCGAGGCCACCGACGAGTGGCTCACCCACGGCTATCCCTGGGAGGTCCGTCGTCAGGACAAGGCCGTGACCATCAAGTTTGGTGGCCATGTTGAGGGCTTTGAGGAGAACGGCCGCACGTTCTACCGCACGGTGGACACGCAGGACATCCTGGCTGTCCCTTATGACATCC
>CALHWR010000136.1 GCA_938036665.1 uncultured Collinsella sp.
GGAGCTTTTCCCACATGGCAGACATCGCATTCGAGAAGGACCTCTCCGTCGCCGAGACCGGCATCGAGGGCCTGAAGGTCGTCGACCTCGCCGTCCACGGCGACTCGCGCGGCTGGTTCAAGGAGAACTGGCAGCGCGCCAAGATGACCGCCCTGGGCATCCCGGACCTCAGGGTCGTCCAGAACAACATCTCCTACAACGACAGCCGCGGCGTCACCCGCGGCATCCACGCCGAGCCCTGGGACAAGTTCATCTCGGTGGCCCGAGGCTCGGTCTTCGGCGCCTGGGTCGACCTGCGCGAGGGCAGCGCCACCTACGGGAAGGTGTTCACCTGCACGCTCGACCCGAGTAAGGCCATCTACGTCCCGCGCGGCGTGGGCAACTCCTTCCAGGCCCTGGAGGACGGCACCGCCTACACCTACCTGGTGGACGCCCACTGGTCCCTCGAGCTGAAGAGGACCTACACCTTCGTGAACCTCGCCGACCCCGAGCTCGCCATCGAGTGGCCGATCCCGCTGGCCGAGGCCACCGTCTCCGAGGCCGACCTCAACCACCCGATGCTCGCCGACGTCGTCCCGATGGCTCCCAGGCGCACCCTCGTCACCGGCTGCAACGGCCAGCTGGGCCGCGCGGTCCGAAAGCTGGCGGAGGAGCGCGGCGTCGCCAAGGACTTCGACTTCTGCGACATCGACACCTTCGACATGTCCGACCCCGACGCCTACGCGCAGTACGACTGGTCGCTCTACGGCACCGTGATCAACTGCGGCGCCTACACCGCGGTGGACAGGGCCGAGACCCCCGAGGGTCGCGCCATCGCCTGGAAGGCCAACGCGACCGGCCCCGCCCTGCTCGCCCGCACCTGCTCTGAGCACGGCATCACCTTGGTCCACGTGTCCTCCGACTACGTCTTCGACGGTACCGTGGAGGTGCACGCGGAGGACGAGCCGTTCAGCCCGCTGTCCGTCTACGGCCAGACCAAGGCCGCAGGCGACATCGCCGTGGCAGGGTGCCCCCGCCACTAAATCATGCGCTCCAGCTGGGTCATCGGCGAGGGGCACAACTTCGTTAAGACCATGAAGGGCCTGTCCGACCGCGTAACCGACCCGGACGACAAGCTCGAGCAGGTCACCGTCGTGGACGATCAGCTGGGCCGCCTGACCTTCACGCGCGACATGGCCGAGGCCATCTTCCACGTGCTGGGCACGCACGCGCCCTACGGCACCTACGACTGCACCGGCTCCGGTGCCGTGAAGAGCTGGGCGGACATCGCCCGCGCCGTCTTCGAGGCCGCCAACGGCAACGGCGAGAGGGTCGTGCCGGTTTCGACCGCCGACTACTACGCGAACGCCGCCGGTCCCGTCGCCCCGCGCCCGGTCCACTCGGCGCTCGACCTGTCCAAGCTCGAGGCTGCAGGCTTCCACATGCTCGACTGGGAGGAAGAGCTGGGGGAGTACCTCAAGACGCTCTAGCCGTTATTAACTTTTCGAGAGAAAAAGCCGCCGCTTGTTAACGGCGGCTTTTCTTATGCCTGGCGTATAGACCCGCTGCAACAAGGGCGGCGGCGGTCGCCAGACTCACTGCAAGCCCCGCAAGGGCGCCCGGAGTCTTGTAGGTCATCACGATCTTATTCGCGCCTTTCTGCATGTTCAGGGACGACAAGCCCTTATCGGCGGCGGGCGTTAGTTCTGCGGCGGTTCCGTTTACCGTTACGTTCCAGCCCTCATCGTACGGAACGCTCAACAGCAGGTTGCCGTCATCCTTGGCGGTATACTCGCCTTCGATCCTTCCGTCCTCAAAAACCGTCGGAACAAATTCGCTCATCTTAAGCTCGTTAATAATCTGCTCGAAAACGTCCAGATTGAGGGCGTAAAAGACCGGCTCATTGTCTTGGGGCATGTCTGTATAGCCCTCTGCGACTCCGATTGACACCGTATGCTGGCTCGGGGAGTCCGATGCATCCGCAATCTGGCGGATATTATTGTCGAATCTCCAGGCCTCGTTTCCGATCGTTCGCTGGTCGATGGTAAGGGTGACGGGCCAATAACTGCCGGCGGTCGCATCTTTGTTGATGTAGAGATACCCGATGGAACCCGACGGCACGGTGGCGTTCCACTGCCTTAAGTTCTCGTCATCCTCCGTGTTTTTGGCCTCGATTTTGGTATAGAGCATTACCTCGCGGCCCAGGATTTTGCTGTAGAGGTCGTTTTGCTTTTCGAAGGGGCTCTCGCCCTTCAACGTGCAGTTTTGAATGTCATTGGATGTCATGACACCAACGCTGAGCGCATAGGGGTTCTCGTACACCGCACTTGCTGTATCGGCTATTTCAGTCATTGCCGCGTATCCCGAAGGCGCGTGCTCGGCGATGGCGTACTTGACTCCCAACAGGGCATCAACGGCAAGAATGGGCTCGGCATAACGGGTCGAGAATTCGCCGACGCTGCTATATCCAAGGGAGTTGAGCAGTGCGATGGCCTGCGGATTGTTGGCAGACGAATACGAAGACAACTGGTTGTACCCAAGCGCCAAGCCTTCGTTGAGGGCGGCGCTGTCGACGCGTGTGGTTGTGCGGTCAATGCGATAGAACGACGCCGAAGTCTGGTCTTGAATGGTCGTGATAGTGTCGGTTGCGGTGGCGACATAGGCGCTGTTGGCTTTTTCGGAATAGCCTGTGTACAGCTGGTTCCACATAACATGGGCGTTGGCAAACAACTCAATGGCGGTTAGTGCCAGGAGGGGCATGATGACGACGGGGCGATAGGCTTGACGCAATTTAGGCTGGTTTTTGAGCGCATGCAGCGCGTGTCCTGCGGCCCACAGCGCAAAGAAGCTCAGCAAAAAAGCCGTGCGCGAGTAGAAGCCGTTGGGAACGCGCATGCCGCACCAGATGTACTCGAGCGGGCTCAAAACGGAGCTTGCGACCAGGATTATCGTGACGACGAGTGTTGCGATGCGCGTCTTGATCGAAACCGTGCGGTTAACCAGCAGGCTCACCGCAAGCAGCATCATGACGATGCCGCAATAGAACTGCGGTGTGCTTTCGTTGCTTACCCACATGCAGGGAAGAAAGCCCCTGATGAGCGACTTGAGGCTGGTTTTAAGTAGGGGGCCGAGTGCTAGAACGGGACCGCCCTTGGACATGGCAAGGATGGTCGGCAAAAAGGTCCAGGCGGACAGAAGCAGTCCGAGCGCGATAGCCCCGGCGAATCGCAGGGCCCGATCGAGCATGAGCTTCCAGCTAAAACCTTCTTCTGCAACATAATCGACAAATTCGACCAATACGAAGATGCAGAGGAACAGGATGCTGATGTAGGCCGTATACCAGCAGAACATGACATTGAGCGCCGTTGCGATGACGAGGCGGATCATGCGCTGCTTGCGGATGAGCTCGTAGCATCCGTAGGCGCAGATGGGCAGCAGGATGAGGCAATCGATCCAGAGCGGGTTGCGTAGGTTGCTGATGGTCCAGCTGCAAAACGTGAACGAGAGGGAAAGCAGGAATGCTGCGGGCTTGGGTAGGTCAAAGCGCTTTTGCACATACCAAGCGCTGCTGATGTGGATGCAGCCCAGTTTGAGCGCGGAGATAACAAACACGAAGAGCGTTAGCTTGTCTGCGGGAAACAGCGCGCAGAGCAGGTTGAAGGGGCTGGCGAGGTAGTAGCTATAGAGCCCCCATGTGTTCATGCCGAGTCCTTGCGAGAAGGAATAGCGAAGGCTTGCCTCGCCTAAAAGGACGCGCCGGAACCAAGCAAAGAAGTCGATGTATTGGTATTTGAGATCGTTGGTGAGAAACGAGTTGTCGCCAAAGGGGTAGACATGCCCTGCCACTGCAAGTGCGACAAAGAGTGCGACGGAAAATGCGAAGCAGGCGGCGTAGAACGCCACATTCTTGAGCGTGCTGTTATTGGGCCGTGTCATCAGATTCCTCGTTGGATTCTCGAATGATATAGATGGGACGTCGCTTGGTTTCCAAGTAGGCTTTTGCCAAGTATTCACCTATGATTCCCAGGCACAGAAGCTGCATGCCGCCAAACAGCGTTATGAGGCAGGCGAGCGACGGCCATCCACCGACGGGGTCGCCCCAGACAAGCGTCTTTACTAGGATGACGACGAATCCCAGAATAGCGATGAGGCAGAAGACGATACCCGTGAGGGCGGCGAGGGAGAGCGGTGCCGTGGAAAACGCGACGATACCGTCGATGGAATAAAGGAGCAGCGACCAAAAGCTCCATTTGGTCTCGCCGGCCACGCGGTTGACGTTTACGTAGGGGAGCCATTTGGTCTTGAAGCCGACCCAGCCGTAAATGCCCTTGGAGAATCGGTTGTATTCGCCCATGGAGATGATGGCGTTGACCATAGGCCGCTTCATGAGCCTAAAATCGCGTGCTCCGTCGACGATGTCGGCCTTGGAAATGCGGTTGATGATCTTGTAGAACATACGGGCACAGAACGACCTGATGGGAGGCTCGCCTTCGCGGGTGGTCCTGCGCGTTGCGACGTTGTCGTAGTCTTCGGTTTGCAAGATCTCGTACATCTGCGGCAGGAGCGAGGGCGGGTCCTGCATGTCGGCATCCATGGTGGCGACATAGTCGCCCTTTGCGTGCTGGAGTCCGGCGAGTAGTGCCGCCTCCTTGCCAAAGTTGCGCGAGAAAGAGTGCCAGCGGATGGCGTATGGATGCGCCGCCGCGGCTTCTGCCTTCATGACGGCGAGCGTTTTGTCTGCCGAGCCATCGTCGATGAGGACTGCCTCAAAGGAGATGCCGGGGTCTTGCTGGGTCATGATGCGAACGACGCCATCGAACTCTTTGAGAAAGATCGGAAGTGATTCCTGCTCGTTGTAACACGGCACGACGATGGAGATGAGCGGCATGGCGGTCTACCTCTCGCTTGGCTTGGAAGTAGGGTGGCCGGGCTGGTCGTCGTAGGCGTATTTGCTGTACACGTTGACCTCCCACTGCTTTTTTTCGACCTTTGCCACGGAATCCAGGATGAATCCGGTCGCAAGGCTCAGACCGCACAGGAACATAAACGAGGCGGCGAGTATGGCGGTGGGGAAGCGCGGGACGAGGCCGGTCTGGAAATACTCGACAACGATGGGCATGCCCAGGGCGAGGCCGATCACCGCAAACAGAAGCGCGACGAAGCTGAAGAACTTCAGCGGGCGGTAGTCCTTGAACAGCGTGCCGATCATCGCGACGACTTTAATGCCGTCGCTCACGGTATTGAGCTTGGACTCGGAGCCTTCCGGACGGTCGCGGTACTCGATGGGCACATCTTTGATGCGCCAGCGGTGGTCGACGGCGTGGATCGAGAGCTCGGTTTCGATCTGGAAGCCCTCGGAAAGCACAGGGAAGGTTTTAACGAACGGGCGGCTCATGGCGCGGTAGCCGGTCATGACATCATCGAAGCTGTAGCCATAGATCCACTTGATCATGGCGCGGACCAGATTGTTGCCAAAGCCGTGGAAAGCACGCTTGTTTTCCTCGGCGTAGGTGCCGTTGGAAAGGCGGTCGCCTACGGTCATATCGGCCGCGCCGTTGAGGATAGGCTCGCAGAGGGCCTTGGCCGCCTCGGCGGGGTAGGTGTCGTCGCCGTCGACCATCAGGTAGCAATCGGCGTCGATATCGCGAAACATCTGGCGGCACACGTTGCCCTTTCCCTGACGGGGCTCAAAGCGGACCGTGGCGCCGTGCTCGGTGGCGATGCGTGAGGTATCGTCCGACGAGTTGTTGTCATAGACATAGACCGTCGCTTGCGGAAGCTCGCGGTGAAAGTCGTCGATGACTTTGCCGATCGTGAGGGCTTCGTTGTAGCAGGGGATGATGACGGCGATGGATTCAGAATTCACTCAATGCTCCTTATACATTCAATCCTTGAAAGTATAGCCGTTTGGGCTTGGCATCCTAAGATGTGGGTTAGTTCTCCAGTTTTGTTGCGCGAATCGTTTACATGGCCGTCGGGTCTATACTGTTCGTTTGTCAACGATTACGAGTAAAGGAGTTGCATCCGTGTCGGATCAGACAAAGCAACAAGAAGCTCGCAGTCTGCCTGCGACGTTTGCTAAGAACGAATTTGAGAAGGACGCGTTTATCCTTCGTCAGCTGGTTACCAAGGATTTTAAGATCAAGTATCGCCGTAGCGTTCTGGGCGTCGCATGGTCGGTGCTCAACCCGCTTCTGATGATGATCGTCATGGCCATCGTGTTCTCGACGATTTTTGCCCAGGGCCGCAATGGCTCGATTACGCCCGAGATGTACCCGCTGTACTTGATCGTGGGTAACGTTACCTTTGCCGTCATGTCCGAGTCTACGAACCAGGCCCTGACGTCGATCGTGGGTGCTGCCCCGCTGCTCAAGAAGGTTAAGGTGCACCGTTGGGTCTTCCCAGTACAGAAGGTGCTCTTCTCGCTGGTTAACTTTGCCTTCTCGCTGGTCGCCGTTGCCATCGTTATGCTGTGGTTCCGCGTTATGCCTTCTTGGCACCTGATTCTGCTGCCGGTCTGCCTGCTGCTGCTTATGTGCTTCTGCATGGGCCTGGGTATGATGCTCTCGGCCCTCACGGTCTTTTTCCGCGACGTTATGCATCTGTGGAGTGTTGTCATCACGGCTTGGACCTATATCACGCCCATTTTCTGGACGACCGATTTCGTTGCGCAAATGCCGCATCTCGTGCGCATTCTGGTCTATGCGAACCCCATGTATAACTACCTGCAGTTTATGCGCGATATCTTTCTGTTCCAGACCACGCCCTCGCTTTTGACGTTTGGTATGTGCGTCGCTTGGGCGGTTCTTGCGCTTGCTATTGGCTACACCGTGTTCCATAAGTCCGAGCGCAAGTTCATCCTCTACATCTAAGGAGTGCTGTGATGACTGAATCTGTTGTTGATTACAGCGAGCAGCCTCTGGCTGTCGAGGTCGACGACGTCACCATGATCTTTAACATGGCGTCCGAGTCGCTGACCAACCTCAAGGAGTACTTCATTAAGCTTGCCAAGCACGAGTTGTTCTTTGAGGAGTTTAGGGCGGTTAAGCACATCTCGTTTGATATTCATCGCGGCGAGGTCGTGGGTCTGGTCGGCACCAATGGTTCCGGCAAGTCTACGATGCTCAAGATTATCGCTGGCGTGCTTGAGCCTAGCGAGGGCAGCGTTAAGGTGCACGGTAACATCGCGCCGCTGATTGAGCTTGGCGCCGGCTTTGACCCCGAGCTGACCGCCCGCGAGAACATCTATCTGAACGGCGCCCTGCTCGGCTATACCAAGGAGTTCATCGACGCCAACTTTGACGGCATTATCGAGTTCGCTGAGCTGCAGAACTTTGTCGATATGCCGCTTAAGAACTTCTCCTCGGGCATGGTGGCGCGTATCGCCTTTGCAATCGCGACGATTACCGAGCCCGATATTCTGATCGTTGACGAGACGCTGTCCGTCGGTGACGTGTTCTTCCAGCAGAAGTGCGAGGCCCGCATCCAGCACTTTATCCAGAGCGGCGACGTGACGGTTCTGTTCGTTTCGCACTCCATGGAGCAGGTTGAGCGCATCTGCCAGCGTGCCGTTTGGATTGAGAAGGGTGACCTTCGCATGGACGGCCCGGTCGATGAGGTCTGCAAGGCGTACCGCGAGCAGTTCAACTAGGTTATAATTACTTGCGCCTGACAGGCTTACGCTTGCTTGGGCGTGCGGTTATTTGCTCCATTAGCTCAGTTGGATAGAGCAGGGGACTTCTAATCCCAAGGTCGACGGTTCGAATCCGCCATGGAGCACCATCGTTTATTAAGCCCGGACCGCTTGTGAACTGCGTCCCAAATCTTGGACGCCCTAAATAGCGACTAGGCCGCGAGGGCCT
>CALHWR010000137.1 GCA_938036665.1 uncultured Collinsella sp.
AGCAACGACAGCGAGTCCGCTGAAATCGCCATGACCTACATCGCCGAGCAGCTCGGCGGCAGGATCGGTGCAGAAGTCGTGCGTGCCCAACGAGCCGTCGTCGGTGCACACGTTGACCGTGGCTCCCAGCGCGCGGAACTCATCGACGCCCACGGCCTTGGACGCGGTGCCAAAGCCCAGGCAAACGTCAACGTCCACACCCTGCTCGGCAAGCATGTCAGCCAGGCAGAGCACGGGCGGAACGCCAATGCCGCCAGCGACGAGCAGTGCCTTCCTGGTACCCTCGGGCACGACCCAGCCGCGGCCGCCAGGGCCCAGCAAGTTGGAGGTGGAGCCAGGGGCCATCTGCGACAGACGACGGGTATCATCGCCCACGACGGCGTACCACAGCTCGACGGTGCCGGCCTCGGCGTCGGCGCGATAGAAGCTCAGGGGCACGCGAAGCAGCGAGGAAGCATCGCCCGGCACGGCGATATTCACGAACTGACCGGGCTTGAGCGCACTTGCAAGCTTGGGGGCCGAGATAACGAGCGAGAAGATGCCGTCGGCGATCTCCTGGTTCGAGACGACCTCGAAGTCGTGCATGCGTGCAGTGGAAGGTGTGGGCATAGACGCTCCAATCCCCCATGCGGTTGCATGGTTCAGGCGAATAGAAAGCGCGGCACCGCAAGGGCGCCGCGCACAAAAGCGATAAGGCTATGCTAGCAGATGCAGCCGTCGGCAAGCGTCTGCTTACCGCCGACAAACACATCGGTGGCACGACCGGTGAGCGTGCGGCCGGCAAAACCGGAGTTCTCGGCGCGCGACTCGTAACCGTCCTCGCCGACCGTCCAGGTGGCGGACGCGTCGAACACGGTCAGGTCGGCAACGGAGCCCGCCTTGACCTGAACCTGGTCCAGGCCCAAGATCTCACGCGGCTTGATGGCCATGAGCTCGACCATGCGGGCCATGCCCATCTTACCGGTGTTGACCAGCTCGGTAAGCACGAGCGCCAGCGAGGTCTCGAGGCCGATCATGCCAAAGGGCGCAAGCTCGAACTCACGGGCCTTCTCCCACGGAGTGTGGGGGGCGTGGTCGGTGACGATGACGTCGACGGTACCGTCGATGACGCCCTGACGGATAGCCTCGGCGTCCTCGTCGGTGCGCAGCGGCGGATTGACCTTGAGCGAGGTGTTGTAGATCTCGTCCAGGTCGTTCTCGGTCAGGAACATGTGGTGCGGGGTGGCCTCGCAGGTGACCTGCACGCCAGCCGCCTTACCGGCACGCACGAGCTCCAGGCCATGGGCGGTGGAGATGTGCTGGATGTGCAGCTTGGCGCCGGTCAGCTTGGCGATCTCGATATCGCGGGCGATCTGCAGCTCCTCGCCTGCCGCCGGCCAGCCCTCGAGGGCCAGACGGGTAGAGACCTTGCCCTCGTTGATCTGGCCGTGACCGACCAGGTCCTCGTCCTGGCAATGGCTCATAAAGACCTTGCCGAACATCTTGCCGTAGTCCATGCAGCGACGGAGCATGCCTGCACCCTGCACGCCGCGACCGTCGTCGGTGAAGGCGACGGCGCCGTGGGCAACCATATCGCCCATCTCGGACATAGCCTCGCCCTTAAGGCCGCGGGTCATGGCGCCAGAAGGATAGACGCGGCAGTGGCCGACCTCGGCAGCGCGAGACCTGACGAACTCAACGACGGTACCGTTATCGGTAACGGGATCGGTGTTGGGCATGGCGCACACGCCGGTGAAGCCGCCCTTGGCAGCTGCGCGGGTGCCGCTCTCGATGTCCTCTTTGACCTCGTAGCCGGGCTCGCGCAGGTGGACGTGCATGTCCACCAGGCCGGGGACGAGGTACTTACCGGAAAGGTCGCGGACCTCGGCTCCCTCGGCGGCGAGGTTCTCGCCGACCTCGGCGATCTTGTCACCGTCGATCAGGACGTCGACGACACCGTCAAGCTCGACGGACGGATCGACGACGTGGGCATTCTTAAGAAGCAAGGCCATTATCGGCACCTCCAAGCAGCAGATACAGGATAGCCATACGCACGCAGATACCGGCGTAGACCTGCTCCAGGATGACGGAGCGTTGCGGGTGGTCGGCCATATAGGAGTCGAACTCAACGCCGCGGTTGATGGGGCCCGGGTGGCAGATAATCGCATCGGGCTTCATGAGCTTCTCGCGGTCCTTGGTCAGACCGAAGAGCTTGTGGTACTCGCGAATCGTGGGGAACGGTGCGCCCTCGAGGCGCTCCTGCTGCACGCGCAACATGTAGACGACGTCCAGCTCGGGCAGGACGGAATCGAGGTCGCTCGTCACGTGGTCGCAACCCAGAACCTCGGGCGCCGGCGGCAGCAGCGTGCCGGGGGCGACGGCGTAGGTCTCGCAGCCCATGATCTTAAGTGCGGGGATCAGCGAGCCGCACACGCGGGAGTGCGCGATATCGCCGACGACGGCGACCTTCAGACCGTGGAAGTCACCCTTGTGCTCCCAGATGGTGTACAGGTCGAGCAGGGCCTGCGTGGGGTGGTTGTGCTTGCCGTCGCCGGCGCAGATGACGCTCGCGGGCGAGTTCTGCGTGACGATGTAGGGAGCACCGGCGTGCTTATCGCGAACGACGATGCAATCAATCTTGTAGGCGTTGAGGGTCTCGACGGTGTCGACGAGGCTCTCGCCCTTGACCGTGGAGGTCGAGGAGCCGCCAAAGTTGAGGCTGTCGGCCGAAAGGCGCTTCTCGGCGAGCTCGAAGGAGCTGCGGGTGCGCGTCGAGGGCTCGTTGAACATGTTGACGATGGTCTTGCCCTTGAGCGTGGGGACCTTCTTGATCGCACGCTCGTTGACCTCAGAGAACGCCTTGGCGGTCTCGAGGATGAGCTTGATGTCCTCTTCGGAGTACTCGGTAATGTCGATCAGGTGCTTATGGTTGAACGCCACGGTACTACTCACCTCCCAGCGGCGCGGAGCCCACGTGGGAACCCGGCGCGACGTCGTTAATCTCGACGGCGGTGTGGCCGTCGACTTCCTTCATATATAGGTGCACATTCTCCTCATGCGACGAGGGAACGTTCTTGCCGACAAAGTCCGGCGAGATGGGGAGCTCACGGTGACCGCGGTCAACGAGAACTGCCAGCTCGATGCGGCTCGGACGGCCCAGGTCCATGACGGCATCCAGAGCGGCGCGGATAGTACGGCCCGTATACAGGATGTCGTCCACCAGCACGACGCGCTTGCCGTCGACGCTGAAGGGAATGTTGGTAGCGTGGATCGCGGGAGCGAAATTGGTCGCATAGTCATCGCGGTAGAAGCTGATGTCCAGGCTGCCGAGCGGAACGTCGACGCCCTCGATCTCCTTGATCTCCTCGGCGAGCTTCTTTGCCAGAAGGTCGCCGCGCGTGACGATGCCGACCAGAGCGAGGTCTTCACAGCCCTCGTTGCGCTCGAGAATCTCGTGCGCGATGCGGGTCATCGCTCGATTGACGGCGGTCTCGTCCATGATGACCGCCTTGGGGGAAGTCGTGCCCATCGATCTCCTTCCTCACATGTCTTGACTGCTGACACAGTCAAAAAAATAGATGCCCGACCGCTTAAAGCGGACCAGACACCCACAGGAAGGGCTGCTCTTTGGCAGCTATGTAATTCCATGTGGGTATCTCGTACCCCTTTAATGGTCAAGGGATAGTGTAGCCAACCTCGAGCTTAATTGCGAGCATAAATACAGAACAATCCGTAAACGGAGCCCAATGCTCCATAAACCTATATATATTTGTGGGACGAGCTTGAAAACGCACGCACGAGCTGGCATAATCCCCTCTGCTGCACGCAAATCGGATCTACGTCCAGGGCCGTGGCGTGAGCACTATCGCCAAAAGAGGAATATCTCTGTGTAGATTACGCACAGGGAGCTGCTTCTGTGCTATAGTTCAGGCTTGTTTGTTAACGCGACATGTTCGTTTGTCGCCCAAGGAGGGTCAGTTATGTCCAAAGTTTGCGAAGTTTGCGGTAAGCACCCCGTTGCCGGTCGCTCCATCAGCCACTCTCACCGCGTCACCAACCGTAAGTTCCGCCCCAACATCCAGCGCGTCTACGTCGTCGTCGACGGTCACCGTCGCAAGATGAACGTTTGCTCCACCTGCCTCAAGTCCGGCAAGGTTGCGCGCTCCTAAATAAGGTCTTACCAACAAGTACCTCGGACTCTCCGGGTCAAAGACCTCGCGTTCATATAGAACTTACCAAAGGCGCCCTCCCCTACGGAGGGCGCCTTTTTGCACTCATTGGGGACAGACTTACATGAGTGTTTTCACGCATTGGGGACAGACTTAGATGAGTGCTTTCCTAAGCTCACAGTGCATCGATCGGCCCCAATCCATACTTCAGGCCGCCTCGTTCCAGCCTGCAGTGGCCTTGGTCACGCTTGTAGCGCCGATACCGGTGATGCGGGCAATTTGCTTGACCGTGAGATGGGCCCGCCTGAGCCTTAGCAGACAGGCATCACGTTCGGGGCGTGGCAGAGCCTTGAGCAGCGCAGGATCTATGCTCGGCAGGACTTCTCGCGCGACGACAAGAGCATCCTCATCGGGGATCCGTCGGCGCGGAAGAATCTCCACTGACCAGATTCGTCCGGCGACTTCCTCGATATGCTCGCAATAGCGACGGGAACCCCCGACAATATCGAGCATAGGGGCCGCATCGCAGATATCAAAGGGATCGTAGCCCAGTTGATATGCCTTGAAGCTTGACCAGCGGTACGAATCGAGCGAGCCGAGCGCGCCTTTCACAGGATTGAGATGGATATAATCGAGTAACTGCACTGCCTGCGTGTCCGACTCGACCGCGACCCGCGAATAGCGATTATCAAACAGGTGGCCCGTTCTTCCGGTTTTCCCATTGAAATACTTGGCATAGGCCGTCAGCGCGCACTGCATTGCCTTTGAAAGGTTGTCAAATGGATCATCAACCATCAAATGGAAGTGGTTGTCCATAAGGCACCAAGCCAACACCGCCACGTCATGGCACGCGAACCTGTCCGAGATGTCCGATAAGAAACGATACCGGTCGGAATCGTCTTCAAAAATGATCTGTTTGGAGTTGCCGCGGTCAAAGACGTGGTAATAGCCTGTGAGCGAAATTTCGCGGGCGCATCGGGGCATGGTCTCTCCTTTCAAAGCCGTACAGGCAACACCTAAAAGGAGAGAAGGAACGCGAAATGCTGAGCCTGTGACCTATTTATAGCCAATCCGCGCCAAAAACAGGCCCAGAACGGCAAAATCGCAAATCCATGTCTGTCCCAAATGAGTGAAAGCACTCATGTAAGTCTGTCCCCAATGAACGAGGCGATGCATTGGGCAGATAGATTTAGTTGAAACGGTTCATTTGATTGAAGCGTTTTAGTTTATCTTTTACGGGAATCTGACCGTTCGCCGAATTATTTCTTGCTATCATGCATCTTGTAGGGTAAATCTCCGATCGCAAGGAGACACAAATGGTGAAAAAGTCACCGGAAAACACTACTCCCGCAATTGTGGACAACGTAGAGGCGCTTGAGGCTAAGCTCGCTCAGATGCGAGAGGCCCAGGCGCTTTTTGCTACGTACACGCAGGAGCAGGTCGACAAGATCTTCTATGAGGCCGCCATGGCCGCCAACAAGGCTCGTATCCCGTTGGCGAAGATGGCCATCGAGGAGACCGGCCGCGGCGTTCTTGAGGACAAGGTCATCAAGAACCACTACGCCGCAGAGTACATCTACAACGCTTACAAGAACACCAAGACCTGTGGTGTCCTGGAGCGCGACGAGGCTTATGGCATCACCAAGATCGCCGAGCCCATCGGTATCGTGGGCGCCGTCATCCCGACGACCAACCCCACCTCCACTGCGATCTTCAAGACGCTGATCAGCCTGAAGACCCGCAACGCCATCATCATCTCCCCGCACCCGGCTGCCGCCAAGTGCACCATCGCCGCCGCCAAGCTCGTGCTTGACGCCGCCGTCAAGGCCGGCGCCCCCGAGGGTATCATCGGCTGGGTCGATGTCCCCTCCATCGAGCTGACCAACATGGTCATGCGCGACGTCGACATCATCCTCGCCACCGGTGGCCCGGGCATGGTCAAGGCCGCCTACTCCTCGGGCAAGCCTGCCCTGGGCGTTGGCGCCGGTAACACCCCGGTCGTCATCGACGACACCGCCGACGTGCTGCTCGCCGTCAACTCCATCATCCACTCCAAGACCTTCGACAACGGCATGATCTGCGCTTCCGAGCAGTCCGTGACCGTCATCGACACCATCTATGACCAGGTTAAGGCCGAGTTCCAGAAGCGCGGCTGCTACTTCGTCAAGCAGGGTGCCGAGATGGAGGCACTGCGTGCCGCCATGTTCAAGAACGGCGCCCTCGACCACCGCATCCCCGGCATGGCTGCCGCCAAGATCGCCGAGCTCGCAGGCATCGAGGTTCCCGCCAAGACCAAGATCCTGATCGCCGAGGTCACCTCCACCGACCCCGCCAAGGAGGAGTTCTCCCACGAGAAGCTCTCCCCGGTCCTGGCCATGTACCACGCCAAGGACTTCCAGGAGGCCGTCGACAAGGCCGAGCACCTGGTGCTCGTCGGTGGCCCGGGCCACACCGCCTCTCTGTACGTGCACCCCGCCCAGGCCGAGAAGATCAGCCTGTTCGAGCACGTCATGAAGGCCTGCCGTATCGTCATCAATACCCCGTCCTCGCACGGCGGCATCGGTGACCTGTACAACTTTGGCATGAAGCCGTCTCTGACCCTGGGCTGCGGCTCCTGGGGCGGCAACTCCGTCTCCGAGAACGTTGGGGTGAAGCACTTGATCAACGTTAAGACTGTGGCCGAGCGCCGTGAGAACATGCTGTGGTTCCGCGCTCCCGAGAAGGTCTACTTCAAGAAGGGTTCCACGCCCGTCGCCCTCGACGAGCTCGGTACCGTCATGGGCAAGAAGCGTGCCTTCATCGTCACCGACCAGTTCCTCTTCAAGAATGGCAACACCCGCGCCATCGAGGCCAAGCTCGACGAGATGGGCATCGCCCACGACTGCTTCTACGACGTCGAGCCCGATCCGTCGCTGCAGTGCGCACGTCGCGGCGCCAAGCAGATGGCTCTCTTTGAGCCGGACGTCATCATCGCCGTCGGCGGTGGCTCCGCTATGGACGCCGGCAAGATCATGTGGATGATGTACGAGCACCCCGAGTGCAAGTTTGAGGACATGGCCATGGACTTCATGGACATCCGCAAGCGTATCTTCACTTTCCCCGAGATGGGCAAGAAGGCCTACTTCGTCGCCGTCCCGACCTCTTCGGGTACCGGCTCCGAGTGCACGCCGTTCGCCATCATCACCGACAAGGAGACCGGCATCAAGTGGCCGCTCGCCGACTACGCGCTGCTCCCCAACATGGCTATCGTCGACGCCGACAACTGCATGACCGCCCCGCGCGGCCTGACCGCTGCCTCCGGCATCGACGTCATGACCCACGCCATCGAGTCCTACGTCTCCATCATGGCTTCCGACTACACCAAGGGCCTCTCCGAGCGCGCTGCTAAGCTCGTCTTCGAGAACCTGCCCTCCAGCTTCACGAACGGCGCCAAGGACCCGCACGCCCGCGAGGAGATGCACAACGCCTCCTGCATGGCCGGCATGGCCTTCGCCAACGCCTTCCTGGGCCTCAACCACTCCATGGCCCACAAGCTCGGCGCTTTCCATCACCTGCCCCACGGCCTCGCAAACGCCGTCATCCTGACCCGCGTCATGCGCTACAACGCCGCCGAGGCTCCCGTCAAGATGGGCACGTTCTCCCAGTATCCTTACCCCAACGCGCTGCACAACTACGCCGAGATGGCCAAGTACTGCGGCATC
>CALHWR010000138.1 GCA_938036665.1 uncultured Collinsella sp.
CCTGCTTACGGCTGCGGATGAGGTGCGCCACACCGATGCACAGCACCGCGCCACCAGCGATCCAAGTGAAGGACACGCCGTTAAGACCGGTCAGCGGGAGGCCAGAGCCCTTCTTGTCGATAATGGTAAAGCTGAGCTTACCGGTAGATACGACGGCAGAATCGGCCTTTATGACACCATCAGCAGCAGTAACGTTGGCAGAATCCTTGTCGGGAGTCACTGCGGAGCCATCCTGCTTAAGCGTCCCGCGGGCAATGGTAAACGTGACACCTTTGGAAGCGGAGTTATTGTAGCCAGGCGCCGGGGTTACCTCTGTAAGGGTGTAGGTGCCCTCATCGAGACCGACAACGTTTATCTTACCGTTTGCGTCGGTCTTCAGCTTGGCCAGCTTGCTATCAGCCGTCTTGGTACCGTCCGCTTTGATACAGTTGCTCGTATCACCGTTCTCCTGCAGCGTGAACTCAACGCCCTCGAGTCCCTTAGCTTCGTTATCAGAGCCCACCTTGGTGACATCGATGCCATAGGTGTAGTCATAGGCAGGGTGCTCGACCGTGGTGCCGACACCTTCAGCATGCGGATTGTTGGAATAAGTCAGCGTAACCATATTCTTCTGGGCTATACCAACCAAGCCGTTGAATATTTTTTTGATCTTGCCATTTTCGAAGATCTTGGTGGAGTCGAGCTTGGCCTTGTACTCGACAGTCACCTTCGAGTCACTGTTCAACGCAATGGGAGCGTCGTCCACGCCCATGCAATTCTTGAGATTGGTGAAGTCGACAGTTATCGTATCGTTCTCGTACTTGGCGGTGTAGCAGCCAGTCTTGACCTTGGCATCACCAATCTTGACCGTGACAGCGGGCGTCGTGCCGTCAGATCCAAACTCGGGCGTCATGGAGTTGGGAAGCTTATCCGTGAAGGTGTACTTGTAGGTACTGTAAGTGTTGATGTTGCCCGCAACGGTACCGGTAAGCAGGTAGTCGACATAGTCGTCCATCTGAGAGTCCGCAGCCTTATTGGGATTCTCGGGTGCGCCGAACGTGCTGCCCTTTGCGTCGTCCTTTACGGCCTTGGTCACAGTGGGGACCTGCTTCTTGGGAGCAATGGTCTCAGCGGAACCGCCGACAACGGCGAAAATCGGCGAAGTGAAGGTATCCGTGTTGCGCTCGGCGACAGCATTTGGGTTCTTGCCGACACTCTTAGTCACGAAGAGCCAGTAGCCGGTATTCAGACCAGTGAAGGTGCCACCGGTGCTCGTTTTGCACTCATCCGTCCCTTCAGTGATATTGGCGTCCTCCAGTGCCTTGGCGATCTTGTCGAGGGTTGTTCCGGCATCGAGCTTAGTAGTCTTGTCTGTACCTGACTCGTAATCACTTTCGGTTTTTGATTTAAGCCAGTCGGCCCACTTCTGAGCATCATTGTCGGAGGGCTTTGTAACGTCGCTAGTTTCGGCAAATGCCCCGGTCACAGCATCCCTAACGGTATCTGACGCCCACTCAATGTCGGAAAGCGTCTTAGCGCCATTCCAGTTGTTAACGCCATCCAAATCCTGCGTGACCTTGGCCTTGAAAATCTGGATACCCTTAAAGGTTGTATCCGTATAGGTCTTCTCGTCAATCTTTACATTGCCGTCCGGAGCCACCGTTGGCGTGCCATCAGCAAACGCCATACTCACCGGGGCCATGACGCCGCCGAAGCTCAGCGCTGCTGTGAGGCCGGCGGTTACTGCCAGGCGTGCGATGTTCTTGCTCATGCTCATCTTCTTTTCCTCCATTTTCCGGTTGGTTCTCATTCGATCGGTCATCATCTGTCTGTGTCTTAGCATCTACTTCGCTACGTCTCGCCCCGCTCTCTGTGGGGCTGCCAGCTACTCTTTATGGCTGCCACCTCCCCGCTTGACCAGGAGCGCGACCACGATGAGCGCGGCTCCGGCGACCGCTGCGGCGGCCGCGGCGTACATTGCCATATCTCCTGTCGAGGGCATAAAGCCTCGAGGGGGAACGTTGGTGGGCGTGTTGATGAGCGACGCCTCCAGGCTGCCCGTCGACCCGTCCGCGCTGTCGGCACGCAGGGGCGACTCGGCCGTGATGGTGAGCTTGGGTTTGGCGGCCGCCACCTGGTCGACGTCCAAGCCCTTGGCCTTGACCGTCACGCTGCGCGTGCCCTCAAAGGCGGTGTAGCCCTTGGGCGCCTTGAGCTCGCGGACCTCCAGCTTGTCCGAGTCCACGCCCGAGACGGTCACGCGGCCGTCCTCGCCCGTGGTGACGGTGGCCTTGCCCTCCGCATCCCACGTGCCGTCGGCCGCCAGCGTACGACCGCGGTCGTCGGTGATGCTCAGGACCGCCCCGGGCAGCGGCTTGTCGCCGTTGCTGCTGCGCTTGGTCAGCGCGAGATCCCAGGTGTAGGCAGTCGCATCGTCGCTCGGCGTGCGGGTGAACCCGGCGTCGCCGGACTGGTCGGCAAAGGGAGAGCGCGGGTAGCGCAGGTAGACCTCGTTGGGATTGCCCTTCGCGATGCCGTGGTTGCAGCCGGCGGCGAGCGGCGCATTGTACACGGCGACCACGCGGGCGCCCGCAGTGAAAGCGTCAGCCCCGCTGAGCACGGCGATCAGGTCGCCGGTGCGCACGGTGAAGGTCCCGTCCGCGGCCACCTTGGTGGTGCAAGACGCCGTGATGTCGGTCCAGCCCTGTGCGGGCTCGGTACCGGCGCGCCCGTCCTTACCGGTCGAGACGGCGTCGAAGCCGCCGTCCGCGCCCGTCGCCACGTATACATGCATGCTCGCGGCCACCTTGGAGGGGTCGAGCCCCGCGCCCATGGTGTCGACGAACCGCACCGTATAGGTGTCGTAGGCGGTGAGCCCCGCCGGGACCGTGGCCGAGAGGCGCCAGTACAGGTCGTCTGCGACCGTGGCGTCGGCGGCCTTCTGCCAGGCGGCGGTGCTGTCCTCCAGCACGTGCTTGGCGACCTTGGGGGTCGCCGCCTTGGGCTTGACGGTGACGGCGCTGCCGCCGACCAGGGCCATGATCGGCGCGGTGCCGACCTCGCCCTGGGCGATGGCGTCGTCGTCGGCGACGATGAGCCAGTAGCCGCAGGGCAGCTCGGCCGTCGTGCCCGCGTTAAGGGCCACAGAAGCGGCACCGGTATTGCATATCGCACGGGCCAGCCTTGCCGTCAGCGCGGTCGTCATGTGTCCGTCGGCATTCATCCATTCGGCAGCCTCTTGTGCCGTCGATGCCGAGCTATCAAGCCCCGCATCATGAAGCACCGGAAGAACAGCCTGGCGAACGGCATCATTCGCCCACGTTACGTCAGTTGCAATTTTTTGCTCAGTATCGGCGTCGTCGACAACGGTCGCCGAAAAGAGCTGGTACGCGTCATACCGCGTCGCAACCGTACCGTCCACCGTAATGGCACCGGTATCGGCAGCATGAGCCGTCCCAGGGGCAATCGCGAAAGAGAACATAGCGACCGTAACTATCGTCGCGACGGCCAACAAGCGGCGCCAAAGCCTACTCACGGCGACCACCTCGATCTTGATCGCGATGGCGGTGAGCATGCATCCATGTCGCGGCAAAGCACAGCAGCGAAGCGCCAGCCAGATACGTCATAGTCAAGCCGGCACCACCTGCCTCGGGAAGCGTGGTCGAGTACCTGTTGGTAAAAGTCGGCGGGGTCGAAGAGCCATTGTCGTAGGTGACGGTGGCGACGAGATTCCTCTCACCGTTGTCCACCTTAACCGTAACCTTGTGCTGGGTCCTGTCGTAGGTGATGTGGTCCTTGACGTTGTTCTCGGCGCCCTCGGGGACGACCTCAGAGATGGTATAAGTATAGGTATCGGCCTTGTTGTAGTCGACGTTGAAGGAGACGTTGCCCATGGCATCGTTGGTCACCGTTTGGAGCACCCTGTCCTTGTCATCCTTGAGCGCGAACGAGAACTGACCTTCCTTGAACGTTCCGCCTGCGAGCACCTTCTCTGCGTTAATAACCGCCTTGCCCGTCATGCGGTTGTCGTAGACCCAGATCTCGTCCTTCTTTGTATCGTCGATGATCTCCGCACCGTCGACGATGTCCTTTGCCTTAGTTAGCGCAGCCTGATAATCCTTGTCGCTCGCGCTGCCCTTGAGCATGATCCACGTGGGATCGGCCATGGCATAGCCAACAGGCGCCTTGGTCTCCACGAGCTGATAGAGCACGCAATTACTCATCTTCTTGTCGCTTGTGCCGAACGAGATTTTGCCGTTGGCGTCGGTGGGGACGTCGATCGCGGCCTCGTCAAACGGCGTTCTGGCGTTCTCTACATTTCCGTCATCCGCAACCTGGCCCATATCCACGCTGTAGAGCGTGAACTTCGCCCCCTCGAGCGTCGCGCCGACCTGTTGGGCGTCGTACTTGGTCATCGTGATGCTGTAGCCGTTGCCGCCCGCGCTGGCGGACGCATTTTGAATCTTCCATTTTTGCTCGTCGATCGCCGAACCCTCCGTCACCCCCGCAAGCTCGGCGGTGTTGGAAAGGGACACCTCTTCGCCGGGGTTTCCGGTCGGGATAACCTCATACTCGACCTTGAGGTATTTCCCGTCGGGCACCTCAAGAGTCAACTTCGTACGCGAGCCAGATTCATCCTTGACTTGTTCCATCTTCGACGAATAGTCCTTATCAGCCAGCGGTGACCAGGCACCATTCACCTGCTCATAGACCTTAAGCGTCGACGGCACCAGCGCGCACTTGGCATCCATGGTATCGACGAGCTCAAGGAAGTCGGTGCCATTTTTAAGGGCAACGGCAGACTCGTTAACAAGAATGGTGTACTTAATACGGTTGCTATTGCTGACTTGCTCACCAGTCTTTTTGATGACGTTGTTCTTGATGGTGACGGTGCCGCTACCGGTATCGAATTTCTTGTCTCCCGACTCGGCGCTTGCCGAGTTGGTGAACTTCACCTCATTCTTAGAGACATCGAGCTCGCTGCGCTTGACCGCCGTTTTGTATGTGAGCTTCGCATAGCCGGCATAGTCGCCAAGCCCAGTTGTGGGGATGGAGAAAGTGACCGTATTACCGGCGCTGCTGACGTTGTCGGTGGCAAGCTGTTGATTATCAACGACCGTCTTGGCCTCACTTCCGCGACCAAGCCCCGTATGCTCTTCGTAGGGATTCTGCACGAGCGTGAACTTTGCGGAATTCGCGACATAGCTCATACCGTTCGGAAGGGTGTCGACGATATTCAGCGGTTTCCCGCCCAGCTTTCCAGCTCCAAAGTATTCGAACTCGCCATTTGCGCCCTTATTACCCTTTTGGCGGTTTGCATACACCGTCCAGTCGACGATCCAGGCGCCCTTCTCATCCGAGCCGTCAACGGTATGCCAATCGAAGTTCTCAACCCAAGACACCTTCGACTCCGCTTCCGGCTTCTCGACCGCGGGCTTCCTTTCTTGGTTGACAACGTACTTGACGGGTTCGGTGAACGGCCACCGTAATTTCAGGCCCGGCGCGCTGACCGACGCAAAGTTTGAGTACCAGCCCGACAGCGCTTCTGATGTGGTGTCGTAGGTGATAACAGCGTAGTCCTCTTTCTCGAGGGCGTCTTTCACTTTGCTGGTAACGATGATTTTGAGGTCGTAGTTTTCCTTTGTTTCATTACCCTGAAAGCTAGCCGTTGGATTCCAGTCGGCACCCCGTTCCAGCACGGTATCGCCGATTTTAATGGTAATGGAGTTTTCGTCGACACCAAGTTTCTGCGACCATGCCGACTGAAACGTGTCCTTCACCGTCACCTCGCCTGGATGGACCGCATTGACGATCGCCTTCAGCGCGACCTTCGTCTCCCATGTCGCCCTGCCCGTCGTCGCTGCCTCATTGGATCTCACGAGCCTCTTGGTGATCGGCACAACACCCGTCAGCTGCGGCGTGAAACTGCCTTCATCGGTACCGGAAACGGAGTCCCCCCCCCCGCTCGATGGTCGCATCGTTGCGCACGGTGTCGTACGAGCTCGCGTCTTTCATCTTGGTGTGATAGACGATGCGGTAGGTGGCGTACTTGTCTGCAAGATCGGTCCGGAACGTGTAGGTGAACGAGTTCTGCGACGGACCGAGCGCGCAAGTCTCAAGAACCTCCGACCCCGAGCTGCCCTTGTATACCGTGTAGCTCCCTATATAGGCCTGCTTAGCGTCAAGCGTATCGGTAAACGTGTAGCCGCTCATATCGGCCTTGAGCTCGCCTTGGTTCAGTGTGACAGTCCACGTGATGTCGGACAGCGTACCCGAGCCGTTGGACTTGTTGATCATGTCGTAGCGAAACTTGCTGGGAACACCAGTCGCAGAGTCGCTCTGGCGATCGCTCGAGCCGCCCCACTCCCACGCTGCCGTGTTCTTGGATGCTTCTTGGTCGTTTATCCACTCGCCGTTGCTTGCTGAAACGCCGCTCTTTAGCTTCGTCTCATAGACGACCGTGTGCTCCCCCCGGGTGAGGTAGCCCAGATTATCGAGGGTCGCGGTCTGGCCGCCGAACGTCGGTTGTGGGTCGAGCTTCTCGCCATCGAGTGTGAAGCTGCCGTCCACAAACTCGAAGTTGTCGCCCAGGCTGTCAGTGAACTTAACGTTCGTGGCGTACGACTCGACGGTAAGCTTGACGGTCCACGTAACTTTGGCCACGCCGTCGGCACCCTGGGAGAAGGCTCCTGACTTCTTCCCCGTGACGGCGCCATCCTTAGTTGGAATATCGATTGATCCCGCACCGGGAAACTCGATGGATGCTCTGCCGTCGGACCCGGCGTTCTTATTTGCTAGCTCAAATGAAAAATTTGCTCCAACTGAAATTTCTGCGGGGTTTTCATCAAGCCAGCTCTTATCAAACGTAAAGATGACCTTATTACCCTTGATCTCCCACGTACCAGCCTTTTCAGCAGTAGCCTCCGGACCCTCCATGAGGTCGCCACCGGCGTTATTGTCAACGACTATGGTATCGGGGAGCTCGTAGACAGCGATGTAGTTCTGAGGCGTAGGCGCCTTACCACTTATGAACCGTGCCGAGAAAGCTCCATAGAGCGTCGAAGTGGACGTTACAGGATCCCTGAGCTCTTGAGTATGGTTCTCGTCGGCATACAGCCCAACCGTAATGTCCGCCGTCTTATCATCAATCACAATCGGCGTCGTCACGTCCTCGGCGCGCACGGGAGCTGCGCCGTGAAAAACTGCGGCGGTGAGGCTAATTAAAATAAAGACCAGGGCCGCCATACCCAGCGACCGTGAGCGGTGTGCGTCCATAGTTGTCCCCTAATTCCTATAACACAGTGTGGAATACGGCGAATCGTCGGATCGAACACAAACCCCAACATCAACGAGAACCTACCTAGCGCATTGCAAGAACCCACTGGGGAGCAACTTCTAAGACGGTTCGTCTATGCCACAATGCATAAAATACAATATAGATACCAGTTATGTAAACCGCAGGTAAAGAGGTCTTTTAATTTAATACCAGTTGATATTTACCTGTTAACGGTTTTGCATTAAAGCGGTTGTATTTCAATGATTCGTGTATATGTTTAAACAACTTAACTTTGCCTGAAAAGCCGCTCGGGGGGGGATATCCTCCTCCACCGTGGTGCAGACCAGCTCAATCCCCGTGCACAAAAAGGGCGTCGACCATCGCGGTCGACGCCCTTTCTTATTGGCGGTTATAAGCCCCAGCGCTTATTTGTTGACCTGGCCGGCGCGGACGGCAGCCTTCTTGCGGTCGGTGGCATTGAGCAGACGCTTGCGCAGGCGAATATTCTTGGGAGTGATCTCCACCAGCTCGTCATCGGCGATGTACTCCAGCGCCTCCTCCAGCGAGAAGGTGCGGGGCGGCACCAGCTGCACGGAAATATCGGAGGTCGAGGAACGCTGGTTGCCCAGGTTCTTGGTACGGGCGATGTTGACGACCATGTCGCCGGCCTTGCTGCGCTCGCCCACGATCATGCCCTCGTAGCACTCGGTGCCCGGCTCAACAAACAGCTGGCCGCGCTCCTGCAGCGTGCCCAGGGCATAGGCAACGGCCTTCTCGGTGGTCATGGAGATCATGGCACCGTTCTGACGGTTGCCGATCTCGCCGGCGTAGGGACCGTACTCCAGGAAGGTGTGGTAGAACACGCCCTCGCCGTGGGTGACGTTCATGATGCGGTTCTTAAGGCCCATGATGCCACGCGTCGGGATCTTGAACTCAAGGTGCGTCACGATGCCCGAGGTATCCATGCTCGTCATGATGCCGCCGGAGGTGCCGAAGACCTCAACGACCTTGCCCGAGTACTCGTCCGGGCATTCGACGACGGCCTGCTCGACGGGCTCCAGCTTGTTGCCGTTCTCGTCCTTCTTAAACAGAACGCGGGGACGACCGACCTGGAACTCAAAGCCCTCGCGGCGCATGGACTCCATCAGAACGGACAGGTGCAGGATGCCGCGGCCCGAGACCTCGACGCCGCTCTTGTCCTCGAGCTCCTCGATCTTCATGGTCACGTTGTTCTCGGCCTCGTTGAACAGGCGCTCCTTAAGCTGACGGGCGCCCACGATGTCGCCGTCGCGACCGACGAGCGGGGAGGTCGAGGCCTCAAAGACGATAGACAGGGTCGGCGGGTCGATCTCGATGGGTTCGAGCTCGACGGGGTTCTCGGGATCGGTGTAGACATCGCCGATATCGGTGCGGTCGATGCCCACGACGGCGGCGATGTCGCCGGCGCCGACTTCCTGGCACTCGGTACGGCCCAGGTAGTCGAAGGTAAAGAGCTGCTTGACGGTAGCGGTGGCGCTGGAACCGTCGTTCTTAACGACCAGGATCTGGTCGCCCTGGTGGATGGTGCCGGAGTACACGCGACCGATACCGATACGGCCGACAAAGTTGGAGTGGTCGATGGTCACGCACTGCATGGCCAGCGGGGCGTTCTCGTCAACCTCGGGCGCGGGCATGTCGTCGATGATCATATCGAGCAGCGGATACATGTCCATGTTGCCGTCGTTGGGGTCAAGGCGGGCAAAGCCATTCATGGCGCTGGCGTAGACCACGTGCTCCATGGCAAACTCGAGCTGGTCGTCGGTGGCACCCAAGTCGGCCATGAGGTCCAGGCAGTCGTTGTAGGCCTTCTCGGGGTTGGCGCCCGGACGATCGATCTTGTTGATAACGATCATGATCTTAAGGCCGGTGTCGATAGCGTGACGCAGCACGAAGCGGGTCTGGGGCATGGGGCCCTCAAAAGCGTCGACCAGCAGCAGGGCGCCGTCGGCCATACGCAGCACGCGCTCGACCTCGCCGCCAAAGTCGGCGTGGCCCGGGGTGTCGATGACGTTGATCTTGACGTCCTTGTACTCGATAGAGATGTTCTTGGCGAGAATCGTGATGCCGCGCTCGCGCTCCTGGTCGTTAGAGTCCAGGACGCGGTCCTCGACCTGCTGGTTGGCACGGAAGGCGTCCGTGGCACGCAGGAGCTTGTCAACCATCGTCGTCTTGCCGTGGTCGACGTGGGCGATGATGGCGATGTTCCTCAGATTGTCTACGCGCATGTAGTTCCCCTATCTTCTATCCATATACAAACGGCACGCGTATGCGACCCACCCAGCAATGCAACGCTCGGCGGGAATATTGAGCCTTTTACCGAAAACTCGTTTATTTTAGCGATTTTAGATGAGAGGGGTTTCCTCACCTGCAGGTTCAGGGTCGCTCCACATAAAACCATCGCCGGCACCCATGCCCCCATACAGCACATATGCCGAAAAACCGCTCTCGAGCGTCGTCTCAAAGAAACTCACGAGCAGAGCGTCGTGGTAGCCGCCGTCAATCTCGACACAGCCGGTATAGCCGATGGCATAGCGGGCGATACGGCCCAGGCCCTCATCCTTAAGACCCATCTTGTGCTCGGAGATAAAGTTGGTGGCGGCCTCCAGGCATGCCTCCTCGCCATCCTCGTCGAGCGCGGCCAGATAGCGGTTGGAAGCAGCGTCCTCGATCGCCACAACTACGCCCGGATTCTCACCGGCGGCAAGGTCGTCCAAGAACGCACCAATCAGGTCACACACCATGGCGTCGAGCTCGGCGGAGACGTTACCGGCGTCCTGCATATCCTGTGCCATCTCTAGACCTTCCCATCGAATCCGGCGTCGTTACAGTTCTTGTGCCTCGGCAGCGATCTTGGCGGCAGCGTCGCGGGCGCGCACCATATCCATCGCGCGCTTGTCGAGTACCTTGATCTGGTTGGTCAGCATTACCGCATCGACCACACCCCAGATTACCAAGCCTGTTGAAATCGAAAACCCAAGCGCACCAACTGTACCACGAAGACGAGAACAGATTACCGCGACAAGGGCGGAGATGATAACCATCTTGATATAGGAGCCGCGGCGCTCGCGAAGCGTGCGGGCCTGCGTCACATAGGCGATGCGAGCCGCCTCGGATGCCTCCGAGCGCATCTGGGCTTCACGCGCGATGGCGGCCGCTTCAGCCGATACGCGGGTACCCATCAGCGACCTCTCCGCTCGCGTGCCAGACATTTAGAAATCATCGGGGGAGAGCGTATGGACGAACTCGTCGAACTTCTCGAACTCCTGCTCGTCGTCAACTTCCTCGGCATGGGCAGAAACGGTACCCAGGCGATTCATGATGTCGTCCTCCACAAACATGGGGGCATTACTGCGCACGGCAAGGGCGATGGCGTCACTGGGGCGGGCGTCAACCTTGCGCTCGTCACCATCGACCAGCACGACAATCGTCGCATAGAACACCGGCGGCTCGGCACGAACGATCTCGATGCGCTCGAGCTTGGCGCCCAGGGCATCGACGGTGTCAAGCAGCAGGTCATGCGTTATCGGGCGCTCGGCGCGACCGCTATCGATGCCACGGCTAATTGCCGCGGCCTCAAACGAGCCGGTCTGAATGGAAAGCGAACGCAGCGGTGCCGTCGAATCCGACTTGCCGCAGCGCTCGCGAAGCACGATAAGCGATGGCACGGGACCGGCGGCCATGACGATGGTCTCTATGTCGACGCGAACCATGGAACACCTCCGGTACGTAGCGGTTAACACGCGGCAGGGTCGCCGCATTGAATAGCTATACTACCCAATCTTTCGCCCAGCACACAAAATCAAAGTAGTTAATTTGGGACGGGGCTATTTTGACTACTTAGTTGGATAAGAAAAAAGCCCCGAGGCAATGCCCCAGGGCTCTTAACGTTTTGATGGTGGACCTGACAAGATTCGAACTTGTGACCTCCCGGTTATCAGCCGGACGCTCTAACCAACTGAGCTACAGGTCCATCATGGTGGAGGTTAGGGGGATCGAACCCCTGACCTCAGGCTTGCAAAGCCCGCGCTCTCCCAGCTGAGCTAAACCCCCACGGAGAAAGTAATAAACACCCCAGCGGCGACTCGGCTCTCGCTGGGGTGTTTATTGCGAAAGAAAGTGGTGGACCTGACAAGATTCGAACTTGTGACCTCCCGGTTATCAGCCGGACGCTC
>CALHWR010000139.1 GCA_938036665.1 uncultured Collinsella sp.
ACTACCGTCGCGCGCGTGATGGTGACGCTGCCGGGCGACGCCGGCGTGATCGCCGATGCCCCGGGCCTGCGCAGCCTACCGCTCGTGGGTCACGAGCGGGGTCTGGCGCGCGCCTTTCCCGAGATTGTCGAGGCATCGCGTGCGTGCCGGTTTGGCGATTGCACGCATGTCCATGAGCCGGGTTGCGCCGTTCGCGAGGCCGAGGACGCCGGGCAGATCGACAGCCTGCGTCTGGAAACGTTCCAAAACCTGGCGTCATCCATGCGCGTGAGCGCTCAAATGCTCGATCCCGATGTCCATCTGTAATTGATTTTTCCTATGACAGCCGTCTCCCAACTGTTCGGGAGGCGGCTTTTTTGCTGCGGAAAAGCCTCGAAACATGCAGTTTGCTGACGTGCTGACCAAAACCTTGCCACGGGCTTGACGGGCTGGTCAGCTTTTGGTCAGCGATTGGTTTGACATCGAAAACCAAGATTGCGATTGCGCCGCTTTGCACTCTGGCCGCCCAGACAATGGTGGTACGGGCATTCGCCCGGCACTGCCATGAGAGGAGCGGCCGTGAACAAGAGCAAGCGCATCGCCATCAGTTTGGTCGCGGGCGTGCTCGCTGCTCTGCTCTGCATGGTTTACGGCTCGTCGATCCGCTCGCAAGCCGAACAGGTCCAGGCTGAGACCTTGGCCAAGTACGGTGGCGATCGCGTCGAGGTATGCGTCGCGGCGCGCGATATCGATGTGGGTGAGACCCTCGATGAGACCAATGTCATAACCCAGGAGTGGCTGACGAGTCTGCTGCCGCGTGACGCGGCGACCGAGCTACGCCAGGTGCGCGGCGACGTGACGACTTCGCGTATTCCCAAAAACGCCGTGATCTGCAATGTCTACACCAAGGCCGAGAGCCACATGCTCGAGGTGCCTAAGGGCAAGGTCGCCGTTTCGGTGGCGGTCGATGCCGAGCACTCGGTCGGCGGTGCTGCGGGCGTGGGCAGCTACGTGGACGTGTACGTGCAAAAAGACGGCGTAACCGATCGGCTGTGCGGCGCGTACGTGATCGATACCAGTGAGGATTCCGGTTCCACGCGCGAGGGCAAGATCGAATGGGTGACGCTGGCGGCTGACCCCGAAGACGTCAAGGAACTGCTGGGAGCCTCGGGCAAGGGAACGGTCAGCTTGACGATTCCCGCCACGGCGCGCGGCAAAAAGAGCGGAGGCGACGAGTGATGAAGGCGATCTGGCTTGCGTGCTGCGCGTGCGGCGATTACGGGCTGTTGCAGCGGGAAGTCGAGGGCCGTGATGTGGGTGCACAGGTGCTTCGCGTGGGTGACCTGGACGGGCTGGTTTCCATGGCGCGGGCGTTTCCGTCGCGCCGCGGGGCTGCCATCATCGCGGCGTCTCTGTTTGATACCGAAGATGTGCGCAAGACTGTTGCGCGCCTGACGGCCGAAGGCCGCGTGAGTCGCGTGGTCGTGTTGATAGAAGCGCTCGATCCGTCGGATATCGAGGGGCTGTTTCGCGCGGGGGCGACCGAGGTCATCGCTGCGCACAGTGTATGCGGCAACGGGCGCGCGGGCGAGGGAGCGGTTGATTCCGATCGGCACATGACGATTGAGCCCGATGCTTTTGTTGATAGGGAACCCGGGGCGCCTCGCGCTACAAGAGGCCCGCGTGTTGATGATTATGGAAAAGCGGAAGCCGAGCATGGTCGGCGCCCCCGGAACCCCCTTGTAGACGATGACGCTGGAGGGCCGGCGCAGCATGCTGGCGACTCCCCGGCTGTAGATATGGGATACGTGCACGGCGTGAATCTGGCGGATGAATACATCAATAAAGTGACTCGTTTCGGCCACTGGAAGGACAGCGGCGTCCGCCTGGAAGGCCCCGCCGCCCGCAGCTATGCGAACGTGTTCCTCACGTTCTGGCGGGCACATTTTCCCAATGAAACGTCGGATTACGACAAGCTGCTGCCGCAGGTCGCCCCCGTGGCCCCTACCGGCGGCACGCTGGTGCAGCCCTTTGCCGACAGCCCCGTCGACCGGGAAGTGGTGGCCAAAAATGTGTATCTGGAGTTCATCAACCAGGCCCTGCACAGCCTGCGCATCTGCACGCCCTACCTGATTTTGGACAACGACCTGCTCACCTGTTTAAGTTTGGCCGCCAAGCGCGGCGTGGACGTGCGCATCTACACCCCCGGCGTGCCGGACAAAAAGACCATCTACCAGCTGTCCCGCAGTTACTTCCCGCATCTGCTCAAGGCGGGCGTAAAGATTTACAGCTACACGCCGGGCTTTTTGCACGCTAAAACGTGGCTTATTGATGACCGCGCGGCCGCGGTAGGCACGGTGAATCTGGATTACCGCAGCCTGTATCTCCACTTTGAGAACAGCACCGTCCTCTACGGCGGCGAGGTCCTCTCCGACATCCGCCGCGATCTCGACGGCATCGAGTCCGTTTCCCGCCGCCTCGGCCCCGACGACTGCCGAAATGGATTTTTAGGCAGCATGCTCAGCGCCTGCCTGCGTTTGGTGGCACCGCTGTGCTGAGTTTTTCTTTAGGCAACACCGCACAATTCCCGCCTGACGGCTTAAGCACCG
>CALHWR010000140.1 GCA_938036665.1 uncultured Collinsella sp.
AGGCCCTCGCGGCCTAGTCGCTATTTAGGGCGTCCAAGATTTGGGACGCAGTTCAGCACGCGCTGCAGGGTCTTTTTGCATGTCATGTTTAGTTGTGGTCAACGCCTTAGAGAGCGGCGACGACCTCGATCTCGACCAGACCGCCAGCCGGAAGAGCGGCAACCTGGAAAGCGCTGCGCGCGGGGAACGGGGCCTCGAACTTGGAGGCGTAGATCTCGTTCACGGCGGCAAAGTCGGCGATGTCGGCCAGGTAGACCGTGGTCTTGACGACATCGGCAAACGTGGCGCCGGCAGCGGTCAGCAGAGCCTCGACGTTGGCGAGGGACTGCTTGGCCTGGGCCTCGACACCCTCGGGCAGCTTGCCGGTCGCGGGATCGATGCCCAGCTGGCCGGACAGGAACACCATGTTGCCAGTCTGGATACCGGGGGAATACGGGCCGATGGCTGCGGGTGCGTTATCGGAAGACACGACGGTCTTGCTCATGTTTTTCTCCTTACAAGTAAAAGGGAACGGGAGCGCGGCGTTCACACCGGGAGGCACAGTTCGGTCTGAACACCGCGCTTGATTGAGATAGTACTCAAGGTTTCCGCGCGATGCAAGATTATTATCACGTTGCGAGAATATTTTATCGCCCAACGGTTTCCCCGGACCGCTGAACGGTTCTCATGTGAAGCAGCCAGTCCAAGCTGCTGAAGACTTTATCCCGCTTAGAGCACGGGCATCGCCTGCCGCGACGGCACCACTATACTTTTGATTATCTGAGCATTTTGAAAGGCAGGATATGACCGCAACCGCCAGTCGAACCACCAACCGCAGACCCGAGCTTTTGGCGCCCGCCGGAGGGCCCGAGCCCTTTGCCGCCGCACTCGCCGCCGGGGCAGACGCCATCTACTGCGGCATGGGCAGCTTCAACGCCCGCCGCAAGGCCACCAACTTTACCGACGAGGCCTTTGAGCAGGCCTGCCGCGCCGCGCATCTGGCCGGCTCGCGCGTCTACGTCACGGTCAACATCGTCATCAAGGAATCCGAGATGAGCGATGCGCTGCAGCTCATCCATCGCTGCTCCACGCTGGGCGCCGACGCCTTCATCATCCAGGACTGGGGCCTGTTCTTTGAGGTCAAGCGCACGATGCCCAGCATCGAGACGCATATCTCGACCCAGGCGAACATCCACGACGACCGCGGAACCCTTTGGTGCCGCGAGCAGGGCGCCGACCGCGTGACCCTCTCGCGCGAGCTTTCCATCGACGAGATTGCCGCCATTCACGATGCCGCGCCCGATGTGGACCTTGAGGTCTTTAGCCATGGCGCCATCTGCTTTTGCTACTCGGGCCTGTGTCTGCTTTCGAGCTTTGCCATGGCGGGACGATCGGCCAACCGTGGCATGTGCGCCCAGCCCTGCCGCTTGCCCTACGAGCTGATCGACGAGAACGGCCGCTCGCTCTCCCCTGCCGGTCGCGAGCGCGCGCTGTGCCCGCGTGACACCAACACCTCGCAGCTTGTTCGCCGTCTGTATGACGCCGGCGCCGCGTCGCTCAAGCTCGAGGGCCGCATGAAGGCGCCCGATTACGTGTACTCCATCGTTGATGTGTATCGTCATCAGATTGACGATATGCTGGCCGATGTTTCGACCTCTAAGGACGAGGAAGCCGCCCGTCAGCGCCAGCTCAAGCGCTGCTTTAACCGCGACTTTACGCACGCCTATCAGGACGGCACCTCGGGCGACGAGATGATGAGCTATGAGCGTTCCAACAACCGCGGACAGATCGTGGGCACGGTGCTGGGCAGCCGCCCGGCCAACCGCGATGTGCGCGGCCTCAAGCCCGACGACCGCCGTCGCCGCGCCGCCATCGCCCGCATTGAGCTGTTTGAGCCCGTGGGCAAGGGCGACCTGCTGGAGCTTCGCCACGATAACGAGTTTGACCAGTTCCTGACCACCATTGCCGCCGATGATGCCGCTGCCGGCGATGTTATCGAGTGTCGCGTGCCCCGTAGCATGCCCGAGGGCTGCCGTGTCCGCGTGATTCGCAGCCAGCGTGCCATCGACGCCGCCGGCGCCGCGCTCAAGCGCGATGTGCTGCGCCGCCGCGCTGTTGATGTGTCCGTCGTGGCGCGCCTGGGCAAGCCGTTTACTGTCACACTCACCTGCTGTGACGACCCCGCGCTCACCGCCACCGCCACGGGCTTCACCGTCGAGGCCGCCAAGACCCGCGCCGTCGAGGCGGCGGACATGGTTGAGCATGTGGGCCGCATGGGCTCCTCGCCCTTTGAGGCAGCGAGCTTTGAGGTGGCGCTCGATGAGGGCTGCGGCATGGGCTTCTCCGCCGTGCACAAGGTGCGCGCCGCCGCCTGTAGAGCATTGGAGGAGGCCATTCTGGCGCCGTACGCGGAGCGCGCGAAAACGCTCGAGCTGCCGGCGATTGTCACCAGTGATTCCCGCCCCGCGCCCGAGCACTACCGCGACGAGCCGCAGATCTGCGCCACCGTCACCTCGCTCGAGGCCGCCGAGGCAGCGCGGGCGGAGGGTGCAACGCGCATCTACATGACCACCGACGCGCTCGATGCGGCCAAGCTCTCCCCCGCCGATACGTTTGAGCAGGACATCGTACCCGTGCTCGATGAGGTCTGCCGCGCCGTTGACCACGTCCGCGTTGACCCATGGGTTGTTGCCGGCGCCACGGTCGCTATTGGCAACATCTCTGAGCTTGCCCTGGCCGCCCAGGTTGGCGCCACGGCCGAGATTCGCTCTTGCCTGCCGGTGCACAACACGCCCTGCATGGAGGCGCTTGCCGAGCGCGGAGCCGGTGCGTTTTGGCTCTCGCCCGAGATCACGCTCGACGAGATTGTCTCGCTCGGCGCCGCCGCGCCCGCGGCTCTAGGCATCACCGTCTTTGGCCGCCCGCGCGTCATGACAAGCGAGCATTGCATTCTGCAGGTTGCCAACGGCTGCATCCACGATTGTGCCAACTGCCGCCTGCGTGCCCGCAAGCTCTCGCTCAAGAATATCGACGGAAAGGTCATGCCCGTCCGCACCGACATCCACGGCCGCTCTCGCCTGTACGACGCCTACCCCATCGACCTCACACCGCAGGTTCCACAGCTGCTCGACGCCGGCGTGCGCCGTCTTATGGTCGACGGAACCTTGCTCGAGGCCGATGAGATTGGCCGTGC
>CALHWR010000141.1 GCA_938036665.1 uncultured Collinsella sp.
GGTTTGTTTGCGCTAAGTCCTTTAGTTATAGCACGAGCGCCCGCACCGCCTTCGCCAGCCTTTGCTCGACATAAAAAAGGCGCTGAGCCATATGGCCCAGCGCCCACAGCGCTTTGCGGCGTCCAGCCAAGGCGGGGCGGAACCGAGTCAGGCTCCTCCTCGCCAAATTCGCCCGTTTAGCGAATGTTGTAGAACGCGGCCTTGCCGGCGTAGCGCGCGCTGCCCTCGAGCTCGTCCTCGATGCGAATGAGCTGGTTGTACTTGGCGATACGGTCGCTGCGGCACGGGGCGCCCGACTTGATCTGGCCGGCATTGACGCCCACGACCAGGTCGGCGATCGTGGAATCCTCGGTCTCGCCGGAGCGGTGACTCACGATGCAGGCGTAACCGGCCTCCTTGGCGGTCTCGATGGCCTCGAGCGACTCGGTGAGCGTGCCGATCTGATTGACCTTGACCAGGATCGCGTTGGCGGCACCCAGCTCGATGCCCTTCTTGAGGCGCTCGGTGTTGGTGACGAACAGGTCGTCGCCCACCAGCTGCACCTTGTTGCCAATGCGGCGGGTAAGCTCAACCCAACCGTCCCAGTCCTCCTCGGCCATGCCGTCCTCGATGGAGATGATGGGATAGGTGTCGACGAGCTTCTCCCAGTAATCAACCATCTGGGCACTCGTGTACTCCACGCCCTCGCCCTTGAGCTCGTACATGCCGGTCTCGGCGTTGTAGAACTCGGTCGAGGCCGGGTCCATGGCGTACATGAAGTCGACGCCAGGCTTAAAGCCAGCCTTCTCGACGGCCTTGGTAATGTACTCGAACGGCTCGGCATTGGTCTTAAGGTTGGGCGCAAAGCCGCCCTCGTCGCCCACGCCGCCGCCCAGGCCGGCCTCGTGCAGCACGCCCTTGAGGGTGTGGTAGACCTCGGCGCACCAACGCAGGCCCTCGGCAAAGCTCGGGGCGCCCACCGGCATGATCATGAACTCCTGGAAGTCGACGTTATTGTCGGCATGCACGCCGCCGTTGAGGATGTTCATCATGGGCGTGGGCAGCAGATGGGCGTTGACGCCGCCCAGGTACTGGTACAGCGAAAGACCCGCCGACTCGGCAGCGGCGCGGGCGACGGCCAGCGACACGCCCAGGATGGCGTTGGCACCGAGCTTGGTCTTGTTGGGGGTACCGTCCGCGGCAATCAGCGCGGCATCGACGGCGCGCTGGTCGAAGGCGTCGAGGCCCACGACGGCGTTAGCGCACTCGTTATTGACGTGCTCGACGGCCTGCGAAACGCCCTTGCCCAGGTAGCGGCCCTTGTCGCCATCGCGCAGCTCGCATGCCTCAAAGGCGCCGGTCGAAGCGCCCGAAGGCACCATCGCGCGGCCGAAGCTGCCGTCCTCGAGCACGACCTCGACCTCGACGGTGGGGTTGCCGCGGCTGTCGAGTACCTCGCGACCGTAGACATCCAAAATATCGCTCATGTTGTCTCCCTCTCACTTGGAAACGGGTTGAATGCTTGGCGACACGGCTTGCACGCTACAGTGGCGCGCAGGTTCATAAGTTAGCCTTATCGCACTTTTTGCATTATGCCCTAAGTTAGCCAAGGGATACAATCTTTTTGAAAAATAATGGGGGCGATGAGAAAGTCCGTCCCGTCGCCCCCGCAGTCTTACTCCTCTGCCTTTGCGGCATCCCAGAGGTCATTGAGGCCGTGGGTCGAAAGCTCGGCCAGATCCACGTGGGCGTCGGCCGCCATCTGCTCCATCGCGGCCCAGCGGCGGCGGAACTTTGCCGTACTGGCACGCAGGGCGCTCTCGGCGTCAATTCCCTCCTTGCGCGCAACGTTGACCAGGGCAAAGAGCAGGTCGCCAAACTCCATCTCGCGCTCGGGAGAACCGGGAGCCTCGGCCTCAAACTCGGCACGCTCCTCGGCAACCTCGTCCCACACGTCCTGGACCGTCTCCCACTCAAAGCCCACGGCAGCCGCCTTGCGCGACACCTTCTGAGCCTGCATCAGCGCCGGCAGGTGCGTGGGCACACCGTCGAGCAGACCCTCGGGTGCGGCCCCGCCTGCCGCCACGGCCTGGTCTTTGGCGGCCTTCTCGGCAAGCTTGACCTCGTCCCAAATCTTGAGCACCTCGTCGGAGTTGTCGGCATCCGCATCGCCAAACACGTGCGGGTGACGACGGATGAGCTTGGCGTCGATATCGCGCGCCACATCGGCCAGCGAAAACTCGCCGGCATCCGCCGCAATCTGCGCATGCAGTACGACCTGCATGAGCACGTCGCCCAACTCCTCGCGCAGGTGTGCCGCGTCGTCGGCCTCGATGCAGTCGAGCGCCTCGTAGGCTTCCTCGATCATGTTCTTGCCAATGCTGCGGTGCGTCTGCTCGCGGTCCCACGGGCAGCCGTCGGGCTGACGCAGGCGCCAGATGGTCTGCACCAGATGCTGCAGCTCGGCCGACGCGTCTACCAGCGTGGACAGGTCGCGCGAGCCCTCGGCATTTTGCTGAGCCAGCTGCTCTGCCATGGTTATTCCTCCTCCAGGATCACGTGACGGAACGCGCCGTCCTCGTAGATGCCATAGCTGTGCGTACCGTCCTTGGGAATGCTCACGCTGCCGGGGTTGAAGAGCCACAGGCCCGGGTGCGCCTCGCTTGCCTCGTTAACCTTGATGTGCGTGTGGCCGTAGACGAGCGCGGAGCCCTCGGGCAGCGCGGGCGCGTGATCAACGCTGTTATGCATGCCAGCGCCAAAGACGTGGCCATGCGTCAGGAACAGCTCGCGGCCGGTCTCGTCGAACAGCGTGGCGTAGTCGGCCATGACGGGGAAGTCGAGGACCATCTGGTCGACCTCGGCGTCGCAGTTGCCGCGCACCGCGATGATGCGGTCGGCCAGGGCGTTGAGCAGCGGAATCACACGCTTGGGGGCATAGTCGCGCGGCAGGTCGTTGCGCGGGCCGTGGTAGAGCAGGTCGCCCAGCAGAACGATGCGGTCGGGCTGCTCGGATTCGATAGCGGCGACCAGGCGCTCGGTCCAGTATGCCGAGCCGTGGATGTCGGAGGCGATGAGGTATTTCATGGGTGGTCCTTTCGGTGGGGTTAATTGGATTGGCGCGGCACGTCACTCGCCCGCATCACTCAAATCGCAGCGCCGCGCTCTGAGCCGCCTGCATCACGCGCTGGAGCGGCGCGTTGTGCTCGCGGGCAAGACGGGCACAATCCTCGTACTCGGGTGCCGCGCGCTCGCTGCCGTCGGGCAGGGTGGCTACTTTGACGGCCACCTCGCCCCAAGGCGTCGCTACCTGCTCAAAACGACGCGGCAGGCAGACGCGTTCCATCACCTGGCGACGAACGGCGTTGGTCGTGGTCTCCAAAAAGATAATCGTCTGTAGGCGCTCGATATCCTCGTGCGAGCAGATCACCTGCAGCTGCCAGCCGGGGCGACCTTTTTTGCAGTAGAGAGGCAGCCAGTGCACCTCGCGCGCACCTGCCTCGCGCAGGCGGTCGGCGGCATAGGCGAGTACCTCGGGCGATGCATCGTCGATGTCGCACTCCAGCTTGACGATGGTTTCGGGCGCATCGGTCTCGCGGGACAGCGGAGATGTACTTCCACGTTGCATACGGTCCGGATCCTTTCCGCACGGGCTCGTTTTATTCACCCAAACGCTAGCACATCGGACGTGGCACAGGCGTGACTTTCGTCCGTCGCCGCCCTCGCCCCTATCCAAACATGTACATCAGCCTCCAAACATGTCATTTTTTGCAGCTTTCGGAGGCTGACGTACACGTTTTGGAGCGGGGCCGCACACGATCAGAATTGCGCCTGCACTCCGTCCGCCATAAAGTTCGCTGCACTCAACAATTTTGGACTTTCTACGCAGTTCATCGGCTAAAAAATTACCCTCGGCATACTTACCTGCTGCACGATGTTACTCTAGTTGCATTTGGCTAACTAATCGGCTGCCGAGGACCCCGCCCGACACCGTTACGGCATCGGAGGTTTCATGTTCGAGAAGCGGCTCTTCTCCCTGGTTCCGCAGGCAACGCCCTACATTGTGGCGAGCGTCCTGTTTAAATGGATCGCGCTCATGGCAAACATCACGGTGATGTGGGTGCTTGCGCGCATCTTGGGCGGCATCGTCACGGACGGTCTTTCCGCCGCGCTCGCCGTCGATGCCCTCGCACAGGAGGCCTTGCCGCTCGCCGGCGCCATCATCGTGCGCGCCGCCGCCATCTATCTGGCGCAGCGTTCCGGTGACAAGGCCGCCTTCAAAGCCGTCCGCCGCGTGCGTTCGCTCGTCTACGACAAGCTCACCGCGCTCGGCCCGTCCTATACCGAAACCGTCCCCACCGCCGAGGCCGTGCAAACCAGCGTGGAGGGCGCCACGCAACTCCAGGTATACTTTGGCGGCTATCTGCCGCAGCTCTTTTTTGCCGGCCTGGCACCCATCACGCTGTTCGTGCTGCTCGTAGGCCAAGCGGGACTTCCCGCCGCGCTGCTGCTCGTATGCGTCCCGGTCATCCCCATCTCCATCATGATGGTCATGCGCAACGCAAAAAAGATCGGTTCCGAGTATTGGGGCAGCTACGTCGATCTGGGCGGCATGTTCCTGGAGGCCGTGCAGGGTCTCACCACCCTTAAGGTCTACCAGGCCGATCGAAGCTGGCACGAGCGCATCAACGCCGAGTCCGAGCGTTTCCGCACAGCGACCATGCACCTGCTGGTGATGCAGCTGCGCTCCATTTGCGTTATGGACCTGGTCGTCTATATGGGCGCCGCGCTCGGCATTATCGTGGCCGCACTGCAGCTCGCCACGGGCAAGATCGGCTTTGAGGCTGCCTTCCTCATCGTCTTTCTGTCACAGGAGTTCTTTTTGCCTATGCGCCGCCTGGGATCGCTGTTCCACACGGCCATGAACGGCATGGCCGCCTCGCGCCGCATGTTTGGCATTTTGGATACGCCCGAGCCCGAGCGCGGCGATGTTGAGCTTGATGGTCGCGGCGATATCGAGCTCGCAGGCGTGAGCTATGCCTACGGCGACCGCACCGTGCTGGACAGCGCCAGCGCGACCATTGCGCACGGCTCGCTCGTGGCACTCGTGGGCGAAAGCGGCGGCGGCAAGTCCACGCTCGCGGGGATTATCGCGGGCCGCAAGGACGCCTACCGCGGCAGCGTGCGCATTGGCGGCGTCGAGCTGCGCGATGTCACGGCCGCCTCACTCATGCGCGCCGTCACGCTGGTGCCCACCAACGGCTACCTGTTTGCCGGCACCCTGCGCGACAACCTGCTGCTCGCCCAGCCCAACGCCACCGACACCGAGCTTTTGCGCGCGCTCGACCGCACGCGCGTGGCGGCCTTTGTGCGGGCCAACGGCGGGCTCGACATGGTGATTAACGAGGGTGGCACCAACCTTTCGGGCGGCCAGCGCCAGCGCGTGTGCATGGCCCGCGCCCTGCTGCACGACTCGCCGATCTATGTGTTTGACGAGGCTACGAGCAACGTCGATGCCGCAAGCGAGGCCGCGATCGGCGAGGTCATCGCGTCGCTTGCCGGCGGGCACATTGTAATTGTGGTGGCACACCGCCTGTCGACGATCGTGGACGCCGATCAGATCCTGGTGCTGGAACGCGGCCGCATTGCCGAGCACGGGACTCACGGCGAGCTCTTGGCCGCCGCGGGCGCCTATGCGCGCATGTGGAACAGCCAGGAGCAGCTCTCGGCATATGCGTATGCAGGGGGTGATGCCGAGGATGCCGGCGCGGTTGAGGCTGTTGACGGCAGCGCCGCCTGTGCCGATGGCCTCAACGGTACTAGTTCGTCTTCCGCTGCCGCGGCGCCTGACTCCGGCCACGCCCGTCGCTCGGCGCCGTCCATCATGTGGCGCATGATGGGGCTCGTCCGACCGCTTGCCGGCTGGCTTGTGCTAGCCGTCGCGCTGGGCAGCATCGGCATGCTCACCGCCGCGTTCGTGCCGGCCTTTGGCGCCCTCGGCCTTATGGCCGCGCTGGGCCGCAACGCCTTGGGGCTTGGTCTGATCGCAGCATGCGCGGCCTGTGCCGCCTGCGGCATCGCACGCGGGCCGCTCCACTACGGCGAGCAGCTCTGCAACCATTACATCGCGTTTCGCCTGCTCGCGCACATTCGCGACCTGGTGTTTGGCGCCCTGCGCCAGCTCGCCCCCGCGGCAAGGGCGAGCTCGTGAGCCTGGTCACCTCGGATATCGAGCTGCTCGAGGTCTTCTACGCGCACACCATCTCGCCCATTGCCATCGCTCTGGTCTGCACCGTTGTGTTTGAGGGCTTTTTGCTGGCTGTGAGCCCCGAGCTCGCGGGCATCGCGCTCGTGGCCTACGCGGTCCTGGGCGTGCTGCTGCCCCTGACCTCGGCCAAGGCGTGCGGCACCACCGGCCGCCAGAGCCGCGAGGGCGCCGGTAAGCTGGGTGCCTTTGTACTCGACAGTCTGCGCGGCGCGGGCGAGACCATCCAGTTTGCCGGTGGCACCGATCGCAGCCGTGCCCTGGGCAAGCTGACCGAGCAAGTCGGCGCCGTGGACGCGCGCCTCAAGCGCCGCCAGGCGGTAGCCGATGCGCTTATTCTTGTGGCTAATCTGGTGATGCTCGGGCGTGCGCTGCAGCTGGTGGCTGCGGGAACGATTGACTTTGCCGCAGCGTTTGTCGCCGTCTTTACCTTTGTGTCGTCGTTTGGCTCGGTGATGGCCGTGAGCCGCCTGGGCGCCTCACTGCAGGAGACGCTCGCCTCGGGCGCACGCGTGCTCGATTTGCTCGACGAGCAGCCCCAGTGCGCCGAGGTCGCCGATGGACAGAACGTTGAGTTTGCCGGCGCCGCAGCCGAGCATGTGAGCTTTAGCTATGTGGGCGGCGTGGACGCGGGCGGTGCGGGCGCCACAGAGCAGGTCGCGAACGACACCGCTGCGAGTCTCATCCTCGACGACGTGACCTGCACCTTTGCGCCCGGTACCATGACCTGCATCATGGGGCGCTCGGGTTCGGGCAAGTCGACGCTGCTTAAGCTGCTCATGCGCTTTTGGGACCCCGCAGCCGGCACCATCACGGTGAGCGGCGTCGATGCCCGCCACATCAACACGGCGAGCCTGCGCAGCCACGAGGCCTATATGACCCAGGACACGCATCTGTTCTGCGGCACCGTACGCGAGAACCTGCTGGTCGCGCACGCCGACGCCACCGATGCCGAGCTGCTCGACGTTTGCCGCTCCGCCTCACTCACCACGCTCATCGACCGTCTGCCGCAGGGACTCGACACGCCCGTTGCCGAGCTGGGCGACTCGCTTTCGGGCGGCGAGCGCCAGCGCATCGGCCTTGCGCGCATCTTCCTCAACGACGCACCCTTCATCTTGCTCGACGAACCCACCAGCGCGCTCGATGCTCTCAACGAGGCGTCCGTGATGCAGGCAATCGACGAGCTCAAGCGCCGCGGCAAGACCATTGTGCTCGTGAGCCACCGTGCCAGCACCTGCGCGTTTGCCGATTTCTCGCTTTCGGTCGAGCACGGGAGGCTGAGCTAATGGCGCGCCCAGTCGACACACCGGAGCTGGCGCGCAAACGTGCACGCGAGGCCCAGATGGTGTCGCAGATGATTGCACTGTGGTGCCGCGGGCATCATCGCGGCGGCCACGAGGGTAAGCAGGCTCCCAACGGCGAAAAGCCCACTCGCGTCAAACTCGGGCTCCGAACCGTTACGCTCTGCCCCGAATGCGCCGAGCTGCAGAAATACGCCATCGCGCGCATTGAGCACTGCCCGCACATGGGCACCAAGACATTTTGCTCGGCCTGTCCTTCGCATTGTTACCGGCCTGCCATGCGCGAGAAGATCCGCGAGGTCATGCGCTGGTCGGGACCGCGTATGATCCGCTATCGTCCCGTCACCGCCGTGCGGCACGCGATTATAACCGTGCAGTCCAAACGAGCGGCGACACGAAGCAAGTAGTCGCCGGCGCCGGCACGCGCTGCCCCGCCCCTCGCCCTCGTCTCAAACGTGTACGTCAGCCTCCAAACATGTCATTTTTTGCAGCTTTTGGAGGCTGACGTACACATTTTAGAGCGAGGCCGCACCGCGCGCCGCGCAGCCTTTCCAATCGATTTCGACCCCCGGCGTGCGCGGCGTGTTGAGAGCTGCACCATTACAATGGAGCGGATTCACCAAATGCAAAGGAGTCGCCATGCCCGCCTGCCCGCTGGTCGATTGCCATACTCATACCTCGTTCTCGGACGGGCACGCCTCGTTCGAGGACAACGTCCGTGCCGCTGCTGCCGCCGGCTGCCGCGTCATGGTCTCGACCGACCACCTTACCCTGCCCGCCAGTATGGATGCTAACTGCGAGGTGCAGGTCGTCGAGGGCGACTTGCCGGCACATCGTCTGGCCTTTGAGGACGCCCGCAGGCTTGCCGCGCAAATCGCGCCGGAGCTCGAGCTTATCTATGGCTTTGAATGCGATTGGTACGAGGGCTGCGAACCCTTGGTTGAGCGCTGGTCCCAGGGCGCCGTGGTGCGCTTGGGCAGCGTGCATTGGATTGGCGACCCGGGCGATATCATGGCCGGCGCCGCGGGCACGGCGGGAACGGAGAGCGTCACTCGTCCCGATACGCCCGATTCGCTTTGTGGCTGGATCGACGACGATACCAACCTGCATGTTTGGGAAAACTTAGGCGTACGCGGCGTATGGGAACACTACGTCGACGACTGGTGCCGTGCTTGCGAAAGCTCGCTTAACTTTGACGTGATGGCCCACCCCGACCTGGTCATGCGTTTTTCGAAGGAGGGTTTTGCGCCCGATTTTGACCCGGCGCCGTTTTGGGGGCAGATGGCCGAGTGCGCGCACGACACGGGCCGGCGCGTTGAGGTCTCGACAGCCGCACCGCGCAAGGGGCTCGACGATTACTACCCCGCGACCGGCCTTTTGCGCTGCTTTGCCCACGCCGAGGTGCCGATCACTTTTGGCTCGGACGCACACCGCGCCTGCGACATCTGCTGGAACATCCGCGAGGCCCAGGCCCACGCCTACGACTGCGGTTATCGAACCTTCGACATCCCCCACGCCACCGGCGAATGGGAGTCCGTGCCCCTCGCCTAACTACTCATTGGGGACAGACTTAAATGACTAGTGGCGGCGGGCGTTGAGTTCGCCGGCCAGCTCGTCGAGGGTAATGCCGTAGCGCTCGAGCGTCACGAGCAGGTGGTAGATCAGGTCGCCGGCCTCGTAGCGAATGTGATCGTGGTCGTTATCCTTGCAGGCCATGATCACCTCGCTCGCCTCCTCGGCAAGCTTCTTGAGCAGCTCGTCCTCGACGTCGGTCAGCAGACGGGCGGTGTAGCTCTCCTGTGGCGACGCATCGCGACGACCGTGAATCACCTCGGCCAGTCCCGTCAGCGTCTCACCGATGTTTCCCGGCTGCACGTTAGCTGTTCTGACTCCCATGGTTATTTCCTCTCGTTACTGCAGCGTAAAGTAATTACCGGTCTCATCGAACCGAGGCTTTGCGCCCTTTTTCTCAAAGAACTCAACGATGACGGCATGGGCCTCATCGAGCCTTTCCTTCTCGGCCTCGAGCCAAAGCGACTGCGCCCCGCAGGCATCGGTCAGGTGCACGCGGCACGGCACGCCCACGCGGAGGAGCTCGGCGTTGCAGTCAGCGACTTCGAACGGCGTCACGACCTTCATCGTGTTTCCCCCTTTACGTGCTTAAAGAAGCAGGTACGGTTGCCGGTATGGCAGGCAGGACCCGGCGAGTCAACCTTGACCAGCAGCGTATCGCTATCGCAGTCGGCCCAGAGCTCCTTGACCTCCTGCATGTTGCCACTCGTCGCGCCCTTGTTCCAGAGCTCCTGGCGGCTGCGGCTCCAAAACCACGTGGTGCCGGTCTTGAGCGTCAGTCCCACCGACTCCTCGTTCATCCAAGCAACCATAAGCACCTCACCGGTGTCATGCTGCTGAACCACACAAGGAATCAGCCCGTAGGCGTCATATTTGAGCTCTGCCGCGGTTGTCACTTGCTCCATTTAAAAGTCCAATCTCACAGGAATCCCTTGGCTGGCCATATAC
>CALHWR010000142.1 GCA_938036665.1 uncultured Collinsella sp.
ACAGTAAACCGCTTCTCTTCCGTGTATTCGATAGCCATGGACCCTCACGACAACCGTGAAGCCCCACATGTCTTTGCATAGTTTCACACGACGGGATGATGGATAGTGGAACCTATACGTTTACACATGCCTAATGCCCATGGCTCATCACCGATGAATAGAGGCTGAGATACCGTCATGTTTCCGAAGCCAAGTGCCCGAGATCGGATTCGAACCGACGACACCCGCTTTAGGAGAGCGGTGCTCTATCCCCTGAGCTACGGAGGCATGTTGTACTAGTGTAGCAGATTTACTGCATCGCTATACGTCGCATGACTAGACTTCGAAGTTGCGATGGAATAGTTCCTGCCTAAAGCATCTAAAGCCGTATATCAGAGCTATTTCACCACAACTTATGGGGAGCTAGTCGCCTTTATGGAAGAGGCTTTTGATGACGGAGGGGATGCTCTTGGCGCCCTTGGCCGTCACATCGATAAAGTCGGGCGAACGAACGAGCTTGTCCTCGTCAATGTACTTACGCACCGCGCGAAGCGTTTCCTTGTCATTGCGCGTCGAAAACGTAAAGTGGCCATTCTCTTTGGTAAAGATGGCAAAACGCGTAATCTTCTTGGTGCCGCGCAAAACCTCGGCGGCAATATAGTCGACCTCGTCCCACGGGATTTGGATATAATCCTCGGGATTACGCTCGTTATAGTACTCAAACGCCTTATTGCCCACCATCACGTTACCGTGACTGGTAAGCCCCATCAGGCAGGTTGCCGGCGTTGCCAAATCGACCGTGCTGTTCTGAGATTGCGCCATACGCGCCTCGCCCTCCAATAAAAACAATCGGACCGCATCCAGTGTACCCACCGGGTGCGGTCCGTTTCAATGGCTCAAAAGCCCTTGCCTAGCAACTCTCGGTCTTAAGCCGAAGCGTGCTTACATGAAGCCGCAGACGCGACCGATGATGCCGACGGCGAAGAGAGCCAGGATGATGACGATCGGGCTGACCTTCTTCTTGAGGAGCTTGCAGACCAGAAGGGTCAGGCACACGGCGGCAAGGCCGGGGATGAGCTGATCGAGGTTGGCCTGAAGCGTGGTGACCTTCACCGGGTCGAGTGCGTTGGCACCGACAGAGCTGTACATCGTCAATGCCTGCTTGATGCCCTCAGAACCGGCGGGCAGGTTGGCCCAGTCGATATAGGCGCCAGCGGACTGCGTGACCTTGGAGACGACCGGGGTGAAGGAGATGGACACCCAGCGCTCGACCAGGGCGCCGATGATGAACATACCCAGGATGGAAGCACCCTCGGTGACCTTGCCCATCAGACCGCCGGAGAGGTCCTTGGCGATGGAGGAGCCGACCTTGTAGCCAAACTCCTGCGTGTACCACTCGAAGGCGTAACGAATAATGTTCCACGCGAAGAAGAACAGCAGCGGACCGGCAATGCTGCCAGACAGAGCCAGGGAAGCACCCAGAGCACCCAAGATCGGGCGAAGGGTGAACCAGAAGGCGGGGTCGCCGACGCCGGCGAGCGGGCCCATCATACCGACCTTGACGCCCTGGATGGCGACGTCGTCGATCGGGGCACCGTTGGCGCGCTCCTCCTCGAGGGCGAGGGTAACGCCAATGACGGGGGCGGAAACATAGGGGTGGGTGTTATAGAACTCCAGGTGGCGCTTAAGAGCGGCAATCTGGTCATCCTTGCTGGTGTAGAGCTTCTTGATCGCAGGGATCATTGCGAAGCACCAGCCGCCGTTCTGCATACGCTCGTAGTTCCACGAGCCCTGAAGGAACTGATGACGGAAGCAAACCTTCTTACGGTCAGCCTTGGTGAGCTGAATCTTGTTCTCTGCCATATGTATCACTCCCCTCCTACTCGTAATCGTTCAGAATGTCGCCGAGCGGGTCACCGGAGCCACCGCCCATGCCGCCACCCTGCTTGGCCAGATCCTTAAGGCCAAGGTAGATGAGGGCAAGGGAGATGCCGATGAGGCCAAGGGCGATCAGCGTGAGCTGAGGGATGGCAGCAAGGACAAAGCCGAGGATGAAGAACGGCCAGGTCTCCTTGGTGGCCATCATGTTGATGACCATGGCGTAACCGACGGAAGCGACCATGCCGCCGCCGACGGCCATGCCGCCGGACAGCCAATCGGGCATAGCGTTAAGCGCGTTGGTAACGGCCTCGGCCGGGATGATGCACAGAAGTACTGCCGGGATGGCGATACGAACACCCTGCATGAGGATGCCGGCGTACTGCCAACGCTCGATGCCGGCGAAGTCGCCCTTCTCGGCGCAGGCGTCCATGCCGTGAACCATAGCGGTAGCCAGGGTACGGCAGATCATGGTCAGGAACAGGCCGGCGACGGACAGAGGCACGGCGACGGCGATGGCGGCGGTAACTGCCTTAGCCGAATCGGTGGCGCCACCGTTGAGGGCGAGCACCATGATGATCGAAGAAGCGACCGAGGCCAGAGCGGCGTCAGGCGCAACAGCGGCGCCGACGTTAGCCCAACCAAGAGCCATCATCTGAAGCGAGCCGCCCAGGAGGATGCCCTCCTGAAGGTGACCGGTTACGAGACCGATAAGCGTGCACGCAACGAGCGGCTGATGGAACTGGAACTGATCCAGAATGCCTTCCATACCGGCAAGCAGCGCGATAATCGCGATTAGAAGAATAGTAAGCGCGGACATGTATCGGACCCTCCTTTACTATGCTTGAGCGGCCAGTTCGGCCTTAGCTTTCTTCAACATGGCGTCGAGATCCTCGGAGGAATCCGAAGGAACCTTGCGGACCTCGAACTTGACGCCCTTGGCCTTGAGGGCCTCGAGGGTCTTGACGTCGTCATCGCCCATAGCGACGGCGTTGGTAACGACGACCTTGCCCTTGGAGTGGGCCATAGAACCGATGTTGACTTCCTTGATGTCGACGCCGGCCTCGATGGCCTTGAGCAGATCCTGCGGGTTCTCGAACAGCAGCATCGCCTTGGTGTCACCAAAGCGGGTGTCCTTGACGACCTCGGCCATCTTCTTGATAGGCACGACGTTGGCATGGACTCCCGGAGGGGCAGCCTGCTCGATCATGGTCTTGCGGAGCTCGTCGTGAGCAACGCCGTCGGAAACCACGATGATGCGGTTGGGGTTGATCTGCTTGGTCCACGTGGTGGCCACCTGACCATGAAGCAGACGGGTGTCGATACGGACGTGGGCGATCTTGATGTGCCCGTCGCCGATGACCGTTCCCGGAGGGATGGCGCCTGCAGGAGCAGCGGCGGCCGCAGCCGGCTTCTTCTCCTCGGGCTCCAGAGACTCGGGCTTGACGCGCACGCCGGCCTTAGCCTCAGTCACGAGATGTTTTGCGATCGCATGTGCAGTGTTCTTTGCGTCAAAGCGCTGCGAATATGCCTCGATGAGCATAGGCAGGTTGACACCGGTGACGATAGCCCAGGAATCATGGCCCTCGATGAGACCGCTGATCTGGTTGAAGGGCGTGCCGCCCCACAGATCAACGAGGAAGAGCACCTGCTCCTGGTCCTCGAAGGAAGCGATTGCCTCCTCGACCTTGGCGCGGAAGTCGTCGGGGCCCATGCTCGGCTCGAGCGAGACCACGGCTACAGACGGCTGATCGCCAAAGACCATCGAGCCCGTCTGCTTGATTCCAGCCGCCAAGTCACCATGGCTAGCAAGAACAATACTTACCATCACATAACCTCCTTTTTGTCTACGTAATTCCTACACGACAAAAAAGAGTATAGCTGCAAACACAGCAGAATTATATGAAAAACTGCAAAAGGTAGCATTATTTGTTTAAACGTCTTGATTTATTACAACCTGATTACATTCCAGCATTTTGGCTGAGTTACTGCTGAGGATTGATAACTGATCTATGTACATGACCGAATTGAGCACGCTGTTCATTATTGCCGGTTTTAAACAGACACAAATGTGCTCGGGTTGAGGCTATTTCGTTTAAACAGATGGTGCTTGACTAATGGTAAGAAATATGCTCTAGCAAAGTAGTCGTTGGGGACGTTCCTAAATGACTAGTCATTGAGGACGTTCTTTTTCGACTGGTCGTTTAAGAACGTCCCCAATGTCTAAGTTAGGCGATGTGGAGGGGGTTGGCGGCGTCGACGGCATCGGGGGCGTCGGAGAGATCGCCAGGAGCAGCGTCTGCCGGGTCCTCGTCGGGGGTCTCGATCTGCTTGATCATGACCTCCTGGCCCTGCAACAGGTATGTCTCGCCGCTGCCGCAATGGGGGCAGGTCTTGCCGTGCTCGACCGTCGCGTAGTCGCAGCCGCACGCCTCGCAATGCGTCACGGCCTCGACGGGCTCCACGATAAGCTCCGCGCCCTGCGTGATAGGCTTTTTATCCGCCGCCCAGCGCCAAGCGTCGAGCAGCAAGTCGGGAACGACGCCCGAGACCTCGCCCAGCAGCAGCGTGACGCTCGAAACGCGACGCACACCATTGGCGCGCGCCACATTCTCAACATCGCGAATGATGTGATAAACAATCCCGAGCTCGTGCACTATTTTTCCTTCCGCCGTTCCCTTTATGGCCACTTACTTGCGACCAAATTTGATTTTGATCGCACGCTTGAGGGCGTACTTGCCCAGGCTGGGGAGCTTTTGCTCGTATTTGACCATCGTTGAGCACTCGGGGCGGTCGCGATCCAGATGGATGGCGTCGAACGCGCACTTGGTGGTGCACAGGCCGCAGCCGATGCACTTGTTGGGGTCGACGATCGAGGCGCCGCAGCCCAGGCAACGGGCGGTCTCGGCGCGCACCTGCTCCTCGGTAAAGGTCTCGACGTACTCGCTAAACGGCGCGGCCTTCTCGCGCTCGCGGTCCACATGGGCAACCTCGCGGCTCGCGTTGTCGTAGCTCTCGATCACGACATCGTCGCGGTCGAGCGCGGTGTAGCGGCGCTGGTTGCGGCCGATGGTGAGCGTGGATCCCGGCTGCACAAAGCGATGGATGGACACGGCGGCCTCGTGGCCGGCGGCGATGGCATCGATGGCAAAGCTCGGACCAGTGTAGACGTCGCCGCCCACAAAGATGTCGGGCTCGGCGGTCTGGTAGGTCTGGGGATCGGCAAGGGCACCCTGACCGCGGCCAAGCTCCACCTTGGAGCCAGCCAGCAGGTCGCCCCACACAATGGACTGGCCGATGGACATAACCACGCGGTCGGCATCGACACGACGTAGGTCGTTCTCGTCGTACTCGGGCGCAAAACGGCCCTCGTCGTCAAAGACGCGCGTGCAACGCTTAAAGGTGATGCCACATACGCGACCGGCCACGTCCAGGTGGACCTCCTTGGGGCCCCAACCGCAGCTGATATGCGCGCCGTCCTCGATGGCCTCGCGACGCTCTTCCTCGCTGGCGGGCATCTGGGCCTCGCTCTCCAGGCAGAACATCTCAACGTGCTCGGAGCCCAGACGGCAGGCGTTGCGTGCGACATCGATAGCCACGTTACCGCCGCCCACCACGATGGTGCGGCCGGGCAGCGCATCGATTTTGCCGCTGTTGACCTCGCGCAAAAAGTCGACGGCCACGGTCACGTCCTCGGCGTCCTCGCCCGGAATGCCGGCAAGGCGGCCGCCCTGGCAGCCAATGGCAACGTAAAAGGCCTTAAAGCCCTGCGCGCGCAGCTCGTCGAGCGTCACGTCGCGACCGACCTCCACGCCATAGCGGAACTCGGCACCCATCAGGCGAATAACCTCGACCTCAGCCTCGATAACGTCCTTCTGCAGCTTAAAGCTGGGAATACCGTAGGTGAGCATGCCGCCCGGGCGCTCGTTTTTCTCGAACACGACGGGCTTGTAGCCCTTCTCGGCCAGGTAGAAAGCGCAGGACAGGCCGGCCGGACCGGCACCGATGATGGCGATCTTCTGGTCGAAGCCGCCGGCACGCGTCGGGGTCACCACGGGCGGGACATAGCGGGTCGCTGCGTCCAGATCGCGCTGGGCGATGAACTTCTTGACCTCGTCGATAGCCACGGCGGCGTCCACACGACCGCGGGTGCAGGCATCCTCACAGCGGCGGTTGCACACACGGCCGCAGATAGCGGGCAGCGGGTTCTCGCGCTTGATGAGCGCCAGCGCCTCGTCATAGCGGCCCTGCGCCGCGAGCTTCAAATAGCCCTGAACGGCAACGTGCGCGGGGCAGGCCGTCTTGCAGGGAGCGGTGCCGGACTCATGCGTCTCAATGCGGTTGTCGTTGCGGTAGTTGGGCGACCACTTGGTGTGGTCCCACTTGGTGGCATCGGGCAGCTCCTGGCGCGGATACTCGGGCACCTGTCCGCCGGCCTTTTTGCTGCAGAGCTTCTGGCCGAGCTTGGCTGCACCAGCCGGGCACACCTCAACGCAGCGACCGCAGGCCACGCACTTGTCCTTCTCGACCTTGGCGACATAGGCCGAGCGCGACAGGTTGGGCGTGTTGAACAGCTGCGAGGTGCGCAGGGCGTAGCACACGTTGACGTTGCAGTTGCAGATGGCGAAGATCTTGTTCTCGCCGTCGATGTTGGTGATCTGGTGCACAAAGCCGTTGTCCTCGGCCTGGCGCAAAATGTCGTAGACCTCCTCGCGCGTCACATAGTGGCCACGGTCGGTCTCGACCACGTAGTCGGCCATATCGCCCACGGCGATGCACCAATCGGCCGGGTCGTCGGCGCAGCCCTCACCCATCACGCGACGGCTCGCGCGGCAGCTGCAGGTGCTGGCGGCATACTTACCCTCGTATTTGTCGAGCCAGTGCTCGATATGCTCGATCGGCACCGAGGTGCTCGCGGCATCGATGGCCTTCTCGACCGGAATGACATGCATGCCGATGCCGGCACCGCCGGGCGGCACCATCGGCGTGGCGCGGGACAGCGGTCCCTTGGACGCCTGCTCAAAGAACTTGGCGTAGACCGGGTGTTCCTCGAGCTGGCTCACGCGCATGTTGAGGAACTCGGCGGAACCCGGCACCAGCATGGGCAGCACCCACTGCTTGGCGCGCTCGGGGTTTTCCCAGTTGTACTCGAGCAGACCCGTGTAGCTCATGTCGTCGAGCATCTTCTCGATATCGGCTTCGGGCATGCCGGTGAGCTTGACCATCTCGGGCAGCGTATAGGGACGGCGCATCTTCATCTTGCAGAGCACTTCGGCCTGCTCGTCGGTCGCGGCCTCGGCAAACGACCAGTACTCGTAGCCCAGCAGCTCATCGCGATGCAGCAGGCGGTTGGTGCAGTGCTCGCACAGCTTGACGATTGCCTCGCGCGGATGCTCCGGCAGCGGCGGCACGAACTCCGAACCGATATCGGGCTCGGTATAGCTAATTCCCGGTCCGTTGAGAATCATAGTCGTCCCTTCTCTTGCCACAGCCCGACGAGGCCGCAGCGCCCCTCTTTTTTGCAGGCCGGGCATGCCCCCATGCCGTTCACCCACCATTGTTGACATTGTGTCAAAAATAGTATTGACGAACCGTCAACAATATTCAAGACTGTTAGGCGAACGGTCAGACAAAAGAGGATGAAAGGCGGCAAACGCATGGGCGATAACACGGCGAATATCTCTGTTGCCGACGCCGTCCCCGCGCCCGATAGCGCGGCCAAGCGTCTGACGGGCGACGAACGCCGTCGCGAGATCCTCGATGCCGTGCGCACCGTAAGCTCCGAGCTGGGCGTGTCACATCTATCCGTCTCGGCCGTGACCAAGCGAGCCGGCTGCACGCGCTCGCTGTTCTACCACTACTTCGCCGACATGGACGCCGCCGTCACCGCCGTCATGGACGAGGCAATCGACGGTTTTATCTCCGAGCTCGAGCAATGGAATGCCGGCCGCACCGTCGGCGATATCGAGGGCGCGCTCGACACCGTCGCCCCGCTCTTTAAGCGTCTGGTCGTGAGCGGCCACGAGCTGCCGAGCACGCTCACCTCGAGCAGCGGCGCGCTCTACGGCGGCTTTCTGCACAACGTGGTCCAGCGCGTGGCGCAATACATTTGCGACACCACCGTGGTGGACTTTGTCGCCCATCACGACCTGCGCATCGACCATGTTTACGAGACGTTCTACACCCTCATCATGGGACTGCTGATGTATATCCGCACGCACCCCGATGTGCCCGACGAGACAGTCAAGGAAATCATCGCCTCGACGCTCCATATCGAGGGCTATACCGCCAAGTATCAGGAGCGCAAGCCCCAGAACTGACGACATTTGGCCAAACTGCCCGCGATCAGAAGAGGGGCCGCGGGCTTGTGAAAGGAGAGCAGCATGCTGTTCGATGTTTGGGGTAGCAATACCCTTATCCACTGGGCCGGCTGGGCCATGGTCTTTATTGGCCTGATCGTGCTCAACGAGGTCGGCCGCCGCACCAAGCTGGGCGCGGCCATCATCTTTGGCGTGGCTCCGCTGGCCATGACCATCTACTGCGTCGCTATCGCCATCGGCGTCTCACAGGGTGCCGAGTGGGCGCTCACCAACCCCACCCATGTGTACCAGAACAGCTGGTTCCACTACGCCAAGGTATACGCGGCGCTGGCCGGTTGCTGGGGCTTCATTGCCATTAAGTACCAGTGGGGCAAGATCGGCAAGGCGCATTGGTTCCGCGCGTGGCCGTTTGTGATCGTCGCCATCAACATCATGATCGCCGTCGTGTCCGACTTTGAGAGCGCCTATCACTTCTTTGTCCTGGGCGAGTCCACCTGGGTCACCTCCGAGGGCGCCACGCAGCTCGCCGGCTGGAACAACGTGTTCAACGGCATCGCCGGTATCATCAACATCTTCTGCATGACCGGTTGGTGGAGTGTCTACGCCTCTGAGGACAAGACCGACATGCTGTGGCCCGACATGACCTGGGTCTACATCATCGCCTACGATATCTGGAACTTCTGCTACACCTACAACTGCTTGCCCACCCACTCCTGGTTCTGCGGCTTTGCACTGCTGCTGGCGCCCACCGTCGCCGCCTTTATCTGGAACAAGGGCGGCTGGATCCAGAACCGTGCCTTTACGCTGGCTATTTGGTGCATGTTTGCCCAGGTATTCCCGTACTTCCAGGAGGAGTCCATCTTTGTGACCCACTCCACGCTCGACCCCGGCGCCGCTACCGCGGTCTCGATCGCCGCGCTGGTCGCCAACGTCGCCGCGATCATCTACATCGTCTACCGTGCCAAGAAGCTCGGCCGCAATCCCTACAAGCAGGACGTCTTTGAGGGCACCAGCGATTGGGAGAAGGCTACCGCTCGCCGCGCCAAGGTTGATTACGCGCACGCCGAGTAACATGCCCGGCGCAAACGCCGCTTGAATGTGAAGCAGCATAGCCGGCTCCGCGCAACTCAACGCATTGCAGAGCCCCCGGAATGTGATTCGTCCGCGTTCCGGGGGCCTTTTGCTGCCGCGAGGATGCGGCCGAACGATGCGCTCAGGTTAAATCGGATCTTATATTTCGTATGCGCTTTATATGGCTCCATTTTTGGGTACAGTGTTGAGCCGATATTGCATTGGGGGATATATGAGCGATGAGACGTATGGCCGCGAGGATGCGGCCCAGGATGCGGAAGCATGTGCCGAAGCCCTGGAGAGCCTTGACCGGATCGCGCTAGACGAGCTCTCGTTTAGCGATTCGGTCGTCGACGCGCAAGACGAGGTGCACGAAGACACTGAGGACGAAGGCGGCGACGCCAAAGACGCTCCTGACGAAGCCGAAGAGGACGATAGCGAGGCCGACGACCAGCCCGAATCCGACACGGGCGAGGAAACCGTCTTGCTCGACAGCTTACCGGCCGAAGATTCGCTGACTCGCGAGCTTCCTGGCCTGGGTTCCGCACCAGCCGTGGATGAGACCATCGCCATGGGCGATATTCCCCTGCCGTCCGTTCCCTCGGCACACGAAGCCGAGGTCCGCCATCGCAAGATGTCGCCCAAGCGCCGCAATCTGATGGTCGCCGGTGTCGTGGCCGTCGCGCTCGTCGCCGGCGGTGCAGGCTATGCTGCCTGGAACGGATATCAGCAAGAGCAGGCTGCCGCTGTCGCCGCCAATGCCCACACGATGATGTCGGTGCAGATTGGCGTGCATGCCGCGGGCCTCGACTGTTCCACCAGCTCTAAGATTCCCGTACAGGTGAGCGGTCAGGACGCTGATGGCTCATCCGTGAGCGAAACGCTCTATGTTGACGAGCACGGCCGCGGCATCAAACTGCTGCCCGGCGATTACACGCTCTCCATCGCTGCCTCTCCCATCGCGGCCGACGGCACCATCTATACCGTCCCGACCACCAAGGCGCAGGTCACGATCAAGAGCGACGGACAGGACCTAAGCAGCCAGGCCGCCTTTAAGCTCAAGGTGCCTTCGGCCGACACGGTGACTGACGACCAGATCGATGCCGCCGCCAAATATGCCGAGGAGGGAGGCGCGAGCTCCGCCGCCACCGCCAAGGTGCTCCAGCAGGCGGCAACCGCGCGGCGCGGCGCCGCCGTCAATGCCGTGAGCGCGCAAAAGGCACAGGCGGCCCGTGATGCCGACGCCCGCCACAAGGCAACCGACCTCTACCAGCTCGATATCCCCGTCGAGTGGTACGGCAAGGTCGAGACTTGGCAAAATGGCAGCACGCTATGCATCTATCTTGCCGGCGACAGCGATACACCGATTGTGACGCTCGTCGCAGTGCGCGAGCTTTACGCCCGATGAGGGCGATACGGTTTTGGGTGCGGCCAACCTAGGCAACGGTTATACCGTCTACGCCAGCGGTCCCGTCTATCCGTACGTGGTGCCCCAGACCATCAACGGACGGACGCAGAATCCCGTGTCGACCTACCCTATGGACTCGGCCATTGAGCTTGTCGAGCTCACGACCGGCAACCGCTACACCTATAGCCAGATCAAGAACGTACTGGTCGGCAAAGACGGCAAGGCCGACGCTGCGACCAAACTCGAGACCGACTGCCTCGCCCAGATTCTCCTGCCGAGCATCAAGGCCCAGGACTAGCGGACCATGACACCTGAGTCCTGGCCTCGCAAATCCATAGACGATTAGGAAAGGAGCCACTTCCATGCGGGCACAGCATGTACCACGCCGTGTTTGCATGGAATATCGGCCTGCTCATCCATGGTAACGATTACCGACTCGCCAAGATCAAACTGGGCCATCGCGGCATCGAGCGCGGCAATTTCGCGCTCGCGCGTTTTCTCGCTTGTCATATCCACACTTACCTGAATCAGGCCGTAAGCCTGCATGAGCAGTGCATCCCCAGCCACAAAGTCCACCTCATGGCTTTTATTCTTATCTTTAATCAGCAGGCGGCAAACCGAACCGGGCCGCACGGCGGGGGTCCTTCTTCTGAGCGCATTGAACACCGCGGTCTCGAGCCTCTGACCATGATCCAATGCCGATGCGGGGGAGAACGCTCCGAACATCGCAGGATCGACGGCGTAGACCTTAGACGCAGACCGCGTATTATTTGCAAGCGAACGCGTGAACTCCGGCACCGAAAACAGCAGGTAGGCGTCCTCGTAATACTCAAGTAAGTCGCTGAGCGTATTTCGACTGACGGATATCTGTCTGCTCTTGAACTCGTTGTACACTTTGTTCACTGACAGCTCTCGTCCCGAAGATGCCATGCACCGCGCCAGAAACAGCGAGGCCAAACGGGGGTTCTTGACGTCGTAACGTTCAACGACGTCCATGGCGACCGTTCGCGACGCATATTCCTGTAGCAGCTGAATCGCGTCTGCGGGCGTCTGCTCAAGTGTCGCGATGAATCCCCCTCGCTCGAGATATCCGATCAGATGATGTCGAAGCAGTGCTGCATCGCTCGATGAAAAGGGTGCATCCGGCTCAGGAACGCTCCCCGTCTTATATCGGACGTATTCCGAAAAACTCAACGGAAAAAGCTCTCGCACAAGAGAACGGCCCCTGAACTCGCTCTTAAGTTCTGAGGACAGCATCTTAGAAGAAGATCCCGTCACGTAAACGGTCGCCTTCTCCGTATCGACCACGCGTCGCAGAAACGCACCCCATTCGGGTATTTCCTGGATCTCGTCAAAGAAAAGGTAGGCGCCCTCGCCTCGAGCAGCAGGATATAGTGCATAGAATGTATCGAGCACGTCCGCTAGTAGCGATGGCTCATACGGACGCAAGCGCTCATCCTCAAAATTGAAATATAGCATCCGGTCAAGCTCGACGCCTTGGCCCTGAAGCCGCCGTATCTCCTGATACAGGCGATACGTCTTTCCACAACGACGGGCGCCCACAATCACATATACGATGTTGTCGCGCTTTGGCTCCTGCGGGTTGCCCAGATCAAGGTCGCGCTCAAAGACCTGCGGAATCCCCTGTTGCTCAAAGTCCTTTATTTTTTGAGCCACCAAGTCGTTGAATGCCATAATTCTCCAATCTTGCTCTCCTGCTAATCAAGATTATAACGATTCTTGATTAGCAGGGGAGCAAGATTATGCGTATCTTGATTAATGGATAAGCAAGTTTTCTATTAGTGGCCCCTCCCGGAGGATATCGAGCGGCCGAGGGGGGCAGGCATGAACGCCTCTAGCCGAAAACAAAGTAGCTAAAAAAGCCCCGTCCCAAATGAGCTACTTAACGCCAGGGGTCGGCTTCGAAGAGGGGCTCGCGCTCGGGGCGACGATCGCTATAAGGATCGTAGCCGTCGTCATCCTCGTTCTCGGCACGGATGTAGGGGTCGCGCGGCTTGGGCACAGGCTTGGGTGCAGGCTTGGGTGCGGCCGGCGCGGCGTTGGCGACCGGCGCATTCGTCTTGTTCTTGTCTATCATCTGCATATCTCCTTGCCATGCAATCGTGTTCAACATTATCGATTGTCGCACGAAAAAGGGCGGCGGACCCAATTGGATCCGCCGCCCTTGGCGTTTAGAGACGGCTGGCAGATTTTAAGACATGTCCCATAAATCTACTCGGCGTCGGGGACCTCGTAGGTAGCAGACGGCGTGTTGTCGCACACGACGGTAAAGCCGCCGTCCTTGTCGGCATCGACCGTCACCTGATCGCCCTCGCGCACCGTACCGTCGATGATGGCGGCGGCGATGGCGTCCACGACCTCGCGCTGGACCAGGCGCTTGAGCGGACGGGCACCGAACACGGGGTCCAGGCCACCCACGGCGAGCATCTGCTTGGCCGCCGGGGTGATGGCAAGCGTCATGCGCTCCTTGGCCAGACGCGCGCGGACGTCGGCAAGCTGGATGTCGACGATCTTCTCGATCTGCGCCATGCCGAGCGGATGGAACACCACGATATCGTCGATACGGTTGAGGAACTCGGGGCGGAAGGTCTGAGCCATGGCGGCGTCGACCTGATGGCGCATCTCCTCCTCGTCCTTACCGGACAGATCGGCGATGGCCTTGGAGCCCACGTTAGACGTCATGATGATGATCGTGTTCTTGAAGGACACCTGGCGACCCTGGCCATCGGTCAGACGGCCGTCATCAAGCACCTGCAGCAGCACGTTAAAGACATCCGGATGAGCCTTCTCCATCTCGTCGAGCAAAATCACGGAGTACGGACGACGGCGCACGGCCTCGGTAAGCTGGCCGCCCTCGTCGTAACCCACGTATCCCGGAGGCGCACCGATCAGACGTTGGACGCTGAACTTCTCCATGTACTCGGACATGTCGATACGCACGAGCGCACGCTCGTCATCGAACAGGCACTCGGCAAGCGCCTTGGCGAGCTCGGTCTTGCCCACGCCGGTGGGGCCCAGGAAGAAGAAGCTGCCGATGGGCTTGTCCGGATCGGAGAGGCCCGCACGGCTGCGACGCACGGCCGCGGCGACAGCGGAGACCGCCTCGTCCTGGCCGATGACGCGCTTATGCAGCTCGCCCTCCAAGCCCTTCAGCTTGTCGAGCTCGCCCTGCATCATCTTGGAGACGGGCACGCCGGTCCAAGCGCTCACGACCTCAGCGATCTCATCGGAGGTCACCTGCTCGTTGAGGCCCTCGCCGTCCTGCTGCTTTTGCGCCTCGAGCGCAGCCTCGGAATCCTGAATCTGCTGCTGCAGGCCCGGAATCACGGAGTAGCGCAGCTCGGACGCACGGCCCAGGTCGCCGTTGCGCGTCGCACGCTCCTCTTCGCTCTTGGCCTCGTCGAGCTGTCCCTTGAGCTCCTGCACGTGGTCGATGGCGTTCTTCTGGTTGAGCCAGCCGGCCTTTTGCACGTTGAGCTTTTCTTGGACCTCGGCAATCTCTTGGCGCAGGGCCTCCAGACGCTCCTTGGAGGCGTCGTCGGTCTCCTTCATGAGCGCCTGCTCCTCGATCTGCAGCTGGGTGAGCTGACGCGTGGTGGCATCGATCTCGACCGGCATGCTGTCGAGCTCCATGCGCAGGCGGCTTGCCGCCTCATCAACCAGGTCGATGGCCTTATCGGGCAGGAAGCGGTCGGCGATGTAGCGATCGGAGAGGTCGGCGGCCGCCACGAGCGCGCTATCGGTGATATGCACGCCGTGGAAGATCTCGTACTTCTCCTTGAGGCCACGCAGAATCGAGATGGTGTCCTCGACGGTAGGCTCGCTCACCATTACGGTCTGGAAACGACGGGCGAGCGCCGCATCCTTCTCGATGTACTTGCGGTATTCGTCAAGCGTAGTCGCGCCGATTGCGTGTAAGTCGCCACGGGCAAGCGCCGGCTTGAGGATGTTGCCGGCGTCCATGGAGCCCTCGGTGGCACCCGCGCCCACGATGGTGTGGAGCTCATCGATGAACAGGATGACCTTGCCTTCCGATTTTTGCACTTCCTTGAGCACGGCCTTCAAGCGGTCCTCGAACTCGCCGCGGTACTTGGCGCCGGCGACCAGCGCGCTCATGTCGAGCTCGATGAGGTCGCGATAGCGCAGCGTGCTCGGCACGTCGCCGGCCACGATACGCTGGGCGATGCCCTCGACGATGGCCGTCTTGCCGACGCCCGGCTCGCCGATGAGCACAGGGTTGTTCTTGGTGCGGCGGGACAGGACCTGGATGGTGCGGCGAATCTCATCGGTACGGCCGATGACCGGGTCGAGCTTGCCGGCGCGGGCGAGGTCGCAGATGTTGCGACCATACTGCTCCAGCGCCTCAAACTGCGTCTTGTCCTCGGCAGACGTCACGCGGTCATCGCCGCGCAGCTCCTCGTAGACTTGCTCGATGCGCCCCTTGGTCACGCCGGCGTCACGCAGAACGCGGCCCGCCTCGCCCTTGTCCTCGGCAAGTGCCATCAGCAGATGCTCGGTCACCACAAAGCTGTCGCCCATCTTGGTGGCCTTCTTCTCGGCCTTCTCGATGACGCGGACGAGCTCATTGGACAGGCCCATCTGCTGGCCCTCGCCCGAAACCTTGGGCGCGTGGTCGATGGCATCCTGTGTGGAGCGTGCAAGCTGAGCCGGGTCGGCACCGATGCGCTCAATGATCACGGAGATATTGCGCTCGCCGGCACCGAGCAGGGCGGACAGCAGGTGAATCGGCTCCACCGCGCCGGCCTGCGCGTCGGCGGCCGTGCTCATGGCGGTCTGCAACGCCTCGCGCGACGTCATTGCTAGCTTATCGATTCTCATGGAATCACCTCTCTTGGGGCGGCCGCCCTACGGGGCGGCTTCACGTTGTTCGAGAAGTATTGTTGCCAGCTTTGCGCGATTATATACATAAATCTAAGTCTCTATATATAAGATTTTCTGAGTGATTGAAAGATAGGGAGCAGGTTCGCTCACCCGCTACGGCCTCGTCCCCTTACTATCTCAATCTGTAACATCTAGTCAGCAAATAGAGCTCTATCTGTTACAAATCGAGACGAACAGAAAACACCCGGATCAAAAATCTAAATCTGTAACACCAGGCCCACTTTTAGCGGCCAAGATGTTACAGATCGAGACAGACCGAAAACCACCACAAAGAGGACAGGCACCTTTGTGGTGGTCGCGGTCTCTACTCCTTCGCCGAACCCGTACTTCCCGATTCGACGGTCCAGGGCATCTCATCCTCGAACAGCCATGTACGGGCAGACCCACTATCGCGTGCAGTCTGCGGGTCAGGCAAGCAGGTCTGTTTATAGGCATCTTGGATACACTGACCCATAAAATCGTTGAGCTCGGTCTGGTCGCCCTCCATGACATAGGCGACATCGCCGTCCATGATGTAGATGCCCGGCCCCTCATTGCCCTCGTAGCCCGGATCGTACGAGACATCACATAACTTTGCGCCGTTTGCAGTGTCCAGCTCGATGGAAGAGTGGCATCCGCCAACCATGTCGTTCGCTTTTGCCCGATAGGACGCATATCCGTACCAGCGCTTAAAGGTTTTGCCCCTGAGCAGTTCGGACGCCCTGTCGATCAGACTAGAATCCGTGGTATAGCGCATAGCCCCAAGCTGAATACGTGGATAATTACTAATGCCCAGCGCAGCCGGTTGCTCATCAAAATCAACGGTAATGGCCTCAGGCTTGTCGTCGCCGGTCAGAAGTTCGACAGATTGAGTCACAGGCTTGACCACCGGCTCCGTCACCGCAGCAGGTAGAAACGCCATACCGACAGCGCCCATGCCAACCACGGTGATCGCAAGCGCCAAGACAATCAATCCAATACGGGCAGGACTTCTCACAGCAAAGCACCTCGCAACGCAAACCTTCGCTACCTGCACTAATGATATCGCCAGCCAGCACTATTACCAAAAGAAGCCGCGCGCTCCTCACCACCACAAAGGGGACAGGCACCTTTGTGGTGGTTTTCGACGCTAACGGTCGACCATCTCGCGCCATGAGATTAAACTTGAATTGTTCTCTGAACATATCCATTTCTGCCTATCCTCAACAGATCTTTGTCTCGAGGAGCGCATATGAAGCCGTCTCATTCCACCGGTCGCAACGTCATCGCCATTCTCGCCATACCCATCGTGATGCTCTTCCTTATCGTCGCCACGCCCTTTTCCCTTGGCATCGCCTCGCCCTTCGATTTATGCGGAATGGTCGACGCCGGCTCGCGTGCCACCTCGCTCTCCTTTATCTGTCGCGGCGTGTTCTACGAAGATGGAATTCCCACCGGAATTTGGCGGTCAAAGTTACCGCTGCTCGGAACGATTGATGGATGCTTCCCCCATTTCAGCCTTGAACCTCAGACGATGAATTATTTGATCGACGACCAGCCACTCGACTCCATCACCCTCGCCTACGACTACGCACCAAACACCGATGAGCGCCACATGAACCAAGTCCTCGACAAGATGCTTGGACAGTGCGGGCTCACCGAGGAGGCCGGTCGAACCATCTATAGCAACCAGAAATTAAAGCGAACAGAACTCCGCCGTGTCGGAAAAATCAAAGGGCGAAACGGGGCCGCCTACTGGGATGCCTGGGCAACACGCGACAAGGGCGAATTCGGACACAGCACCTATATGGTCACTGTCTACACCAAAGACGGAATTAAGGACAATGTTGACGATTTCGCGTCATCCAAACTCGGCATCCCCAAAACAACCAAACCCGCCAACCCGGATGAAATCCTGTAGGGACGCTTATTAGAATGTCGCTCAACGTGCACACCGACATTGAGCTCACCCCCACCACCACAAAGGTGCCTGTCCCCTTTGTGGTGGTTTTCGGCAAAAAGAAGCCGCCCCAATAAAAGAGGCGGCATCAAGCAAGTCTATTTATTAGCGTCCCTCAAGACCCAACGAGAACGCAGAAATGTAGCCCGGGGCTTACCCTTTCCCGAACGCGACCCTCGCGAAGCGCGTGAGCGAGCGGGAAAGGGTAAGCCCCGGGCGGACAATTAAGTGCGTTACTCGGCAGCGGCCTTGAACTTGTTGTAGTTGATCAGGCAGCCGGCCTTGACGATGGCACGCTCCTCGGCCGTCATATCGGCAATGTAGAGCTCAATCTGCTCAACCGCACCGTCGGCACGCACCACGTAGGCAGCGATGTCCTTTAGGTCGCCATCGAGCGCGGCGCGGATACCCGGCACAAAGACGTAGTCGCCCACCTCAAAGTTGGGCTCGGCCTCCATCTGGAAGGGCACCATGCCCCAGTTCATCACGTTGGAGCGATAGCGCTTGGTGGCGTACTCGTGGACGATGTTTGCCAGACCGCCAATTACGCGCTGGCAGCTCGCGGCCTGCTCGCGGGCAGAACCGTCGCCGGGTTTCTTGGCATAGAGCATGGAGCCGTACTCGGTCGCCTTGGCATCGGCCGCGACCCCCGCGCCGGCCAGCGCCTCAAACACACCAGCAAGCTCGGCATCGAGTGCCGCCAGGTCGCCCGCGGCCTCGCCGGCCACGCGACGCTTCTCCACGGCGTCGACCTCCTTGGAACGACCCACGTAGGCCGGATCGCGGCGGCTGAGCGTAAACTCGGCCAGGCCCAGCGGGTTGGAGCGGAAGGAGCTCGTCTCGCCCGAGGGGATGAGCTCGTCGGTCGTGGTGACCGGGTCCATGATCTTGGAGCACACCTTGAGCAGGATGTCGTCGCCGAGCGGCTCCATCGCGGGCCACGGCTTGATATTGGGGCCCTCGACCAGCTCGTCGGCAGGCTCCGCCTTGCCAAAGCCCCAGTACACACGCTTTTTGTACGGCGCATCGTCAAAGGTGTACTCGCAGGCCTCGTCCCAAGTCTCCTCGGGCAGATCGGTCGCCGGCGTCAGGACGCCGCCGTTGGCAGCCGTCGCCGCAATGGAGCGGGCGTCCATCAGGGCCACGGCGCTCAGCTGGCCATTACCCGGCTTGGAACCCTCGCGGTTGGGGAAGTTGCGCGTGGTGTGGCGGATGGACAGGCCGTTGTTGGCAGGCGTGTCGCCGGCGCCAAAGCACGGGCCGCAGAACGCCGTGCGCACGATCGCGCCGGCCTCCATAAGGTCGTAGATGTAGCCGCGGCGCGTAAGCTCGAGCGCCACGGGCTGGCTCGTGGGATAGACCGACAGCGAGAACTCGCCGCAGCCGGTGTTGGCGCCCTTGAGCACGCGGGCAGCCTGCACCACGGAGTCGTAGTTGCCGCCCGAGCAGCCGGCGATAACGCCCTGCTGCACGTGCAGCCTGCCGTCGACGATCTTGTCGAGCAGGCTAAAGTGCGTCTTGCCCTCCCCGATCTTGGCGGCCTCGAGCTCCACCTCATGCAGGATGTCCTCGAGGTTCTCGTTGAGCTCGTCAATCTCAAAGCCGTTGGAAGGATGGAACGGCAGTGCGATCATGGGCTTGATGCTCGACAGATCGACCTCGACGCAGCCGTCGTAGTAGGCAACATCGGCTGGCTTGAGCTCGCGGTAGTCGTCGCCGCGGCCGTGCATGGTCAGAAACGCGTGCGTGTCCTCGTCGGTGGCCCAGATGCTCGACAGGCAGGTGGTCTCGGTGGTCATGACGTCGACGCCGTTGCGGTAGTCGGTCGTCATGCTCGCGATGCCCGGGCCCACAAACTCCATGACCTTGTTCTTGACGTAGCCCTTGGCAAAGACAGCACGGATGATGGCGAGCGCCACGTCGTGCGGGCCAACGCCGGGACGCGGGGCGCCCGTGAGGTAGATGGCGACGACGCCGGGATAGGCAACGTCGTAGGTGTCGCGCAGCAGCTGCTTTGCCAGCTCGCCGCCGCCCTCGCCCACGGCCATGGTACCCAGGGCACCGTAGCGGGTGTGCGAGTCGGAGCCCAGGATCATCTTGCCGCAGCCGGCGAAGTTCTCACGCATAAAGGAGTGGATGACGGCGATGTGCGGCGGGACGAAGATGCCGCCGCACTTCTTGGCAGCCGAGAGGCCAAAGACGTGGTCGTCCTCGTTGATGGTGCCGCCCACGGCGCACAGCGAGTTATGGCAGTTGGTGAGTACGTAAGGCAGCGGGAACTGCTCCATGCCCGAGGCGCGCGCCGTCTGGATGATGCCGACAAAGGTGATGTCATGGCTCGCCATGGCGTCGAAGCGAATCTTGAGCGCCTCGGGATCTCCGGACGTATTGTGTGCCTGGAGGATCGAATACGCGATGGTGCCGCGCTTGGCATCCTCGGGCGTCTGCGTAATACCGCGCTCAGCAGCCTCGGCCGCAGGCACAACCTCGCTGCCACCGCGCAGGTAGATGCCGTCCTCGTACAGCTTGACCATACTGTCTCCCACTCTGCCCGAAAAGCTCGGGCGCATAGCATACATTCGTTCAATATCGTGCCATAGAACAGTTGCCAGCGGGTTACGAATCTGCACGTTCACTTTATCTAGGTAAAGTATAGGACAAGCCCCTTGCATCGCTCTCTTGACAATGAGTGTCCCAAAGTGCCGGCACAAAAGGAACGTCCCCAAGTGCCAACCAAGGCAACGCCGCAGGCAGAGGACGGACAGCGAGCGACGTCCAGAGCGAACAAGTTGGCATGAAAAAGGCAAGGCATAGACC
>CALHWR010000143.1 GCA_938036665.1 uncultured Collinsella sp.
CCTGGTCCTTGAGTGCCGCCATGAGCGAGCGGATGCGAATGCGCGCGGCGCCCAGGTTGGACACCTCGTCGATCTTGAGCACGGTGTAGATCTTGCCACTGGCCTCCAGGATCTCCTGCACCTGATCGGTGGTCAGGGCATCGAGGCCGCAGCCGAAGGAATTGAGCTGGATCAGGTCCAGGTCGTTGCGCATCGTCACAAAACGGGCGACGGCGTACAGGCGACTGTGGTACATCCACTGGTCGACGACGCGAATCGGACGCTCGGGCTTTACCAGATGCGCGAGCGAATCCTCGGTAAAGACCGCAAAGCCAAAGCTCGAGATAAGCTCGGGCAGGGCGTGGTTGATCTCGGGGTCGTTATGGTAGGGACGACCGGCGAGCACGATGCCGTGACCGCCGTGGTCCTCGACCCACTTAAGAGCCTCCTCGCCCATGGTCTGGATGTCCTCGTGGAAACGCGCATCGGCCTCAAAGGCGGCGTTGACAGCGGCATCGACCTCGGAGCGCGTGATCTTGGGCCCACGCACGCGACCGCGACCGACTTGCGCATCGGCCACACGGTCGACGGCGAGCACCTGGTACAGACGGCGCTTGAGCTCGGTCTTATCGTGATAGGGCACAAACGGGTACAGGAACTCGATGTTCTGCTCGCGGATCTCGTCGATGTTGAGTGCCAACGCCGTGGGGTAGCTCATGACGATGGGGCAGTTGTAGCAGTTGCCGGCGGTCGGGTCCTCTTTACGCTCCCAGCGCACGCACGGCATCCAGATAAAGTCGACGTCACGGTCGATGAGGTTCATCACGTGGCCGTGGCTCATCTTGGCCGGATAGCACACGCTCTCGGACGGCATGGACTCGATGCCCGCCTGATAGGTCTTCTTGCTCGACTGGTCGGACAGCTGCACGCTAAAGCCCAGACGAGTAAAGAACGCGTGCCAGAAGGGGTAGTTCTCGTACATGTTGAGGGCGCGGGGAATGCCGACGGTGCCGCGCGGGGCCTCGTCGGGGCTCAGCACCTCGCGGTTAAAGAGCAGCTCGTTTTTCTTTTTGAAGAGGTTGGGGGCCTCGGTCTTTTGCTTTTTGTGGCCGGCACCCTTCTCGCAGCGGTTACCGGTAATGAAGTGCCTACCGCCGCCAAAGTCGTTAACGGTGAGCTGGCAGTTGTTGGAGCAGCGACCGCAGCGGACATGCTTTTGCGTCACGGTAAGGTGCGCGATGTCCTCGGCCGAAAGGATGGTCGAGGCGCCATCGGCGCCGGCGCGATCGCGGGCGAGCAGGGCCGCACCATAGGCGCCCATGCAGCCGGCGATGTCGGGACGCACGGCATGAACGCCGGTGAGCTGCTCAAACGCACGCAGCGTGGCGTCGGACATAAAGGTGCCGCCCTGGACGATCACTTGGCTGCCAATCTCCTTGGGGTCGCGCAGCTTAATGACCTTGAACAGGGCGTTCTTGATGACGGAATAGGACAGGCCGGCCGCAATGTCGCCCACCGTGGCGCCTTCCTTTTGCGCCTGCTTGACGCGCGAGTTCATAAAGACCGTGCAGCGACTGCCCAGGTCGACGGGGGCCTTGGCATGGATGGCGGCATCGGCGAACGCGCGCACGTCCATGTTCATAGAGACGGCGAAGCTCTCGATAAAGCTGCCGCAGCCCGACGAGCAGGCCTCATTGAGCATGATGTGCTCGATGACGCCGTCCTTGACGCGCAGGCACTTCATGTCCTGGCCGCCAATGTCCAGAATGAACTCGACGCCGGGCAGGAACGCCTTGGCGCCGCGCAGGTGCGCGACGGTCTCGATCTCGCCGGAATCGGCCTTGAGAGCCTCGATGAGCAGCGCCTCGCCGTAGCCCGTGGTAGTCACGTGGCCGATGGTGCAGCCGGCAGGGATGTGGTTGTAGAAATCGGCCATGATGACCTTGGCCGTACCCAGGATGTCACCGTTATTGTTGCCGTACCAGGTGTGCAACAGCTGGCCGTCCTCGCCCACGAGCGCGGCCTTCATGGTGGTGGAACCGGCGTCGATGCCAATGAACACGCGGCCGGTGTAGCCTTCGAGCTTGCCCTTGGGGACGACTTCCTGGTCGTGGCGACCCTTGAACTCGGCAAAGTCCTCGTCGGTGGCAAAGAGCGGATCCAGGCGCTCGACCTCGGCACCCTGTGTGTCGCCCAAGCTGTCGATGGCCTCAATGAGCTGCGGGAACGTGTTGAGCTTGTTGGACTCGTGCGCCATGGCGGCGCCGCTCGCCACAAACAGGTGGGCGTTTTGGGGCACGATACGGTGCTCCTCGTCCAGGTTGAGCGTGAGGTAGAAGCGATGGCGCAGCTCGGAGAGGTACTGCAGCGGGCCGCCCAGGAAGGCAACGTTGCCACGGATGGGGCGACCGCACGCCAGGCCCGAGATGGTCTGGGTCACAACGGCCTGGAAGATGGAAGCGGCCACGTCCTCGGGGCGGGCGCCCTCGTTGAGCAGCGGCTGGACGTCGGTCTTGGCAAAGACGCCGCAGCGGCTGGCGATGGGATAGATGGTGGTGGCGTTGGCCGCGAGCTCGTTGAGGCCGCTGGCATCGGTGTGGAGCAGGGTGGCCATCTGGTCGATGAACGCGCCCGTACCGCCGGCGCAGGTGCCGTTCATGCGCTGCTCGATACCGTTGTCGAAGTAGATGATCTTGGCGTCTTCGCCGCCTAGCTCGATGGCGACGTCGGTGGCCGGGATGATGGTCTCGACGGCACGCTTGCTGGCGATGACCTCCTGGACAAACTCCAGGTCGAGCCACTGGGACAGCAGCAGGCCGCCCGAACCGGTGATGGCGCAGGTCATTTGGGCAGCCGGCAGCACGGTCGCAGCACCCTCGAACAAGTCGCGGGCGCAGGCGCGGACGTCGGTGTGGTGGCGCTGGTACTTGGCGTAGACGATCTGGTTGTCGTCGTTGAGCACAGCGAGCTTAACGGTGGTGGAGCCCACGTCGATGCCCAGGTGCAGGTTGCCACGAGCGTTCTCGGGGTTGAAGATCGCGCCTTCGGGGGCGTGGGCGGCGGCTACGGGCTCGACAGCGGTGGCTGTGGTTACGCCAGTCGGTACGCCGGCGACGATTGCCTCCCCCGCTGCATTCTTGGCCTCGGCGACTGCCCCGGCAACTTTCTCGGCAGCAGCGGTCGCCGCCTTCTGCGCGGCATCCGCCACGGCGGG
>CALHWR010000144.1 GCA_938036665.1 uncultured Collinsella sp.
AAACCGCGTCCCCCAGTACCGCTTACGAGAAGTCAGCAACCTGAGCAGTCAGCGCCGCCAGGATCTCCTTGAGCTCAGCTGCACGGTCTCTCTTCTTCTGGACCACCGCAGGCGCGGCCTTGGCCACAAAGCCCTCGTTGGCCAGCGTCTTCTCGCAGCCAGCGAGCTCCTTCTGGGCCGCGGCGATCTCCTTCTCCAGGCGTGCCTTCTCGGCCGAAAGGTCAACCTTGCCCTCGAGCACCACAAAGACCTCGACGCCGCTGTCGACCACGGCGATGCTCGCGGCCGGCTTCTCGACATCGGTGCCCATGACCAGCGAGGCGGTGTTTGCCAGCGGCTCAATGGTCGAACTCAGGCTCTCGAGCTTCTCGATGTCCTCGGCACCGGCGCGCACGACCACGTCGAGCTCGGCCTTGGGGCTCAAGCGATAACGCGAGCGCGTGGCGCGGGCGGCGGAAACGACGGCACGGCACAGCTCAAACGTGCGCTCGGCGTCCTCGTCGACATACTTGGCATAGTCGGCGGGCTCAGGCCACTTGGCAATCATGAGCGCCTCGGCGCGGTCCACGTTGCCCTCGGCGTCCAGGTCGAGCACGCTCGCCGGCATGTTGTCCCAGATCTCCTCGGTGACAAACGGCATGAGCGGGTGCATCAGGCGAATGGAGGTGTCGAGAACAAAGATCAGGTTGCGCTGCGCCTGCAGACGGCCCTCGCCCTTCAGACGGGCCTTGGTGACCTCGACGTACCAGTCGCAAACCTCGTTCCAGAAGAACTGCTGCACGCCGCGGGCCATGTCGCCAAAGGTGTAATTCTCAATACCCTCGGTGACCATCTTGACGGCCTTGGCCAGGCGGCTGAACATCCAGGCGTCGGCCGGCGTCTCAACGACGGGCTCGCCGGGCGTGTAGCCCTCCATATTCATGAGCAGGAAGCGGCTGGCGTTCCAGATCTTGGTCACAAACGACTTAGCCTGATCGGTGCGTGGGCTGTCGATGAGCTTCTTGGTCTTCTTGTCGATGTTCGCGTCGAACTTGACGTCCTGATTGTTGGTGCACAGCGTGAGCAGGTTGTAGCGCATGGCGTCGGCACCGTACATACCAATGAGGTCCATAGGGTCAACGCCGTTGCCCTTGGACTTGGACATACGGCTACCGTCCTTGGCAAGAATCGTCGGGTAGATGACGACGTCCTTAAACGGCACCTCGTCCAGGAAGTACAGCGAGCTCATGACCATGCGGGCGACCCACAACGCGATGATGTCGCGCGCGGTGACCAGCGCTGTCGTGGGGTGATGGCCCTCGAGCAGCTCCGGCTTTTGCGGCCAGCCCTGCGTGGCGAAAGTCCACAGCTGCGAGCTGAACCAGGTGTCCAGCACGTTCTCGTCCTGATGCACGTGATGGCCGCCACACTTGGGGCACACGTCGGTGTCCTCGGTGAGGGCGTCCTCCCAGCCGCAATCCTCGCAGTAGAACACGGGGATGCGGTGGCCCCACCACAGCTGGCGGCTGATGCACCAGTCCTTGAGGTTCTCCATCCAAGTGGTGTAGGTCTGCGTCCAGCGCGCGGGGTGGAAGGTCACCTTGCCGGAGTTGACGGCGTCGAGCGCCGGCCCCTTGAGCTTGTCGACGGCCACAAACCACTGCTCGGACAGCCACGGCTCCAGGGCGGAGTCGCAACGGTAGCAGTGCATGACGGAGTGATCGAGGTCCTCGACGTGATCGAGCAGGTCGTGCTCCTCGAACCACTTGATGACGGCCTCGCGGCACTCCTCGCGGGTCATACCGGTGAACTCACCGTAGCCCTCGACGACCACCGCGTGCTCGTCGAAGATATTGATCTGCGGCAGGTCGTGGGCCTGACCCATGGCATAGTCGTTGGGGTCGTGGGCCGGGGTGACCTTGACGAAGCCGGAGCCAAAGTTGGCGTCGACATGCCAATCCTCAAAGATGGGGATCTCGCGGTCGACGATGGGGAGCTTGACGGTCTTGCCCACAAAGGCGGCCTTCTCGGGGTCCTTCGGGGAGACGGCGACGCCCGTGTCGCCGAGCATGGTCTCGGGGCGCGTGGTGGCGACGACGATGTAGTCCTGGCCGTTGACCGGCTCGGTCAGCGGGTAGCGCAGGTGCCACAGATGGCCCTTCTCGTCCTTATACTCAGCCTCGTCGTCCGAGATAGCGGTGGTGCAGTTGGGACACCAGTTGACGATGCGCTTGCCACGGTAGATCAGGCCGTCGTGGTACCAGTCGCAGAAGACCTTACGCACGGCCTGGGCGTAATCCTCATCCATGGTAAAGCGCTCGTTGTCGAAGTCGACGGAGCAACCCATGCGCTTGATCTGCTCGACGATGATGCCGCCGTACTCGTGGGTCCAATCCCAGCAAGCGTCGACAAACTTGTCGCGACCGATCTCCAGACGGCTGATGCCCTCGCTCTTGAGCTTCTTGTCGACCTTGGTCTGCGTGGCGATACCGGCGTGGTCGGTACCGAGCACCCAGCGCGTGGACTTGCCGCGCATGCGGGCCATGCGGATGATGGCGTCCTGGATGGAGTCGTCGGTAGCGTGGCCCATGTGGAGCTTGCCGGTCACGTTGGGAGGCGGAATGGTGACGGTGCAGTCGCCCACGCCCTCGCGGCGCTTGTAGTAGCCGCCGTCGAGCCACTTCTGCAGGATCGCCGGCTCGTTGGTCGACGGATCGTAATTCTTGGGCATCTCTTCCATATATCTCTCCCTGTCCCGCCGGTGAGGAATGTAGGCCCGATTTTCGCTCGGTCAGGTCCCGGGCTCGCACGAAGACCACATTAAGTGCTCTTCGGCTCGTGCGGAATCTACGAAAATCGGGCCTACATTCCTCCCCTTAGGTATCGATTACTTCAGTCTGATATGTCTTCGCTGAGGCTTAAACAAACACATAGAATAACACAGGTAGTTGGGGTTATTGCGTATATATAAAATAGCCTCCGACCGCAGGTGGTCGGAGGCTATTTGCAAACACGTTTTTGGCTGGTTTAGCCGTAGATGCGTTGGGGCTGTTCTTCGCCCTTAACCGCCGCTTCGGTTACGACAACCTTGGCGACGCCCTCCTCGCTGGGCAGGTCGAACATCGTCTGCTGAAGCACGTCTTCGCAGATGGCACGCAGGCCGCGGGCTCCGGTCTTGCGGGCGAGCGCCATGCGGGCGATCTCGTGCAGGGCCGCGTCCTCAAACTCAAGCTCGACGTCCTCGAGCTGGAACATCTTGCGGTACTGACGCACCACGGCGTTCTTGGGCTCGGTCAGGATCGACACCAGATCGTCCTCGTCGAGCGCCTGCGTCTGGGTGACGACGGGCGTACGGCCCACGAACTCGGGAATCATGCCAAAGGCATTAAGATCCTGCGGGAGCACCTGGCGCAGCAGGTCGTTCTCGTCGACCGAGGTGGGGCCGGCGATCTCGGAGTTAAAGCCAACGCCCTTGTTGCCCACGCGGTCGGCGATGATCTTGTCCAGACCCACAAAGGCACCGCCGCAGATGAACAGGATGTTGGTCGTGTCGATCTGCAGCAGCTCCTGCTGGGGATGCTTGCGGCCGCCGGTGGGCGGAACGCTGGCCACCGTGCCCTCAAGAATCTTAAGCAGCGCCTGCTGAACACCCTCGCCCGAAACATCGCGGGTAATGGAGAGGTTCTCAGCCTTGCGGGCAATCTTGTCGATCTCGTCAACGTAGATGATGCCAACCTGTGCGCGCTCAATGTCGCCATCGGCAGCATTAATGAGCTTGAGTAGGATGTTCTCCACGTCCTCGCCCACATAGCCGGCCTCGGTGAGCGCGGTGGCATCGGCGATAGCAAACGGCACCTCAAGAATGCGCGCGAGCGTCTGGGCCAGCAGGGTCTTACCGGTACCGGTGGGACCGAGCAGCAGGATGTTGGACTTGGCGAGCTCTACCTCGTCCATATCGTCATCGAACTGCGAGCCCATGTCGTCATCAAAGGCAGACACCGCAGCGCCGCCCTCAATCACGCGGCGATAGTGGTTGTACACGGCCACCGACATGGCGCGCTTGGCGTCCTCCTGACCCATAACATAGGCCGAAAGCTCGTCATAGATCTCGTGCGGCGTCGGCACGTGCGTGATGACCTGGCGATCGTCCTCGAGCTCAAAACCCTCGGTCTCGGGGTCCGCGGCGGGCTGGGATGCAGCCTGGCCGTGGTCGTTGAGGAAGCCCGGCAGCTTGCCGTTGCGGGCAGCGTCCATAAAGTCCGAAGCCAGCGACTCCTCAAGGATCTCGGAGCAGGCGGCAACGCACTCGTCGCAGATAAAGATGTTGGTCGGACCCTTTACAAGGCGGCGAACCTGCCCCTGCTCTTTTCCGCAGAAGGAGCAGCGGATGGGGTTGCCGTTCTCGTCGAAGTTGTCCTGCATGTTTCCTGCCATCCTAGGCGTCCTTCGCGGCGAGATCGCGCGAGGTGACGATACGGTCGATCAGGCCGTAGTCGAGGGCCTCGGCAGCGGTCAGGTAGTTGTCGCGCTCGGTGTCGGCCTGGACCTTCTCGATCGGCTGGCCCGAGGCATCGGACAGGATCTGGTTGAGCTCGCGGCGGGTCTTCTTGATCTCCTCGGCCACGATCTCGATCTCGGTCTGCTGACCCTGGGCACCGCCGCTGGGCTGGTGAATCATGACCTTGGAGTGCGGCAGGCAGAAGCGCTTGCCCTTGGCGCCGGCCGAAAGCAGCACGGCAGCCATAGACGCGGCCATACCGACGCAGATGGTGGAGACCTGCGGCTTGATGAAGTTCATGGTGTCAAGAATCGCCAGGCCAGAGTAAACCTCGCCACCGGGCGAATTGATGTAGAGCGAGATATCCTTCTCGGCATCCTGGCTCTCAAGATGCAGCAGCTGGGCAACGACCAGGTTGGCGCTGACGGAGTTGATCTCCTCGCCCAAGAAGATGATGCGGTCGTTGAGCAGGCGCGAATAGATATCGTAGCTGCGCTCGCCGCGCGGCGTCTGCTCGATAACGTATGGCACGAGGGCGGAATCGAACTTAGCGATCATACGCATCTCCATTTCTCTTACGGACCAATAGTGGCTCTAGACAAACGTACGGTGCCCGCATGCTATGCATTGGCTGGCACCGTACGAAGCAACCGGATAACCGGCTTATAACTTTACCCCATCACGGGCACATACATGCGCTCGCATGCAAGGTGGCGAGAATTACTCGGCGTCCTTGGCGGTCTCGTCGACCTCAGTCACCTTGGCGTTCTCGACCAGGTGATCGACGGCCTTGGAGCGACGGATGGACTCGCGGACGGCAGGCATGCGGCCATCGGCGATGAACTCGGCCTTGGAAGCCTCGACGTCCTTGACGCCAGCCTTCTCGAACTCGGCGTTGATGTCGTCCTCGGTGACCTCAATCTTGAGCTCACGGGCGAGAGCGTCGAGCGCCAGGGACTCACGGGCAACGTCGTTGGCCTGCTTGTGCAGGTCGCCGATGAACTGCTCCATGGTCAGGCCGGAAGCGGGCAGCCAGGTGTCCAGCGTCATGCCGCGGGCAGCGAGGTTGGACAGGAAGTTCTGGCCAAGCTCCTCAAAGACGGACTGCTCGTAGTCGGCGTCCATCTCGTCGAGCTGCAGGCGCTCGGCGAGAGCGGAGACGCAACGGTTCTCCTTCTCGGCCGGGAGGCGGGAAGCCTTGTCCTGCTCGATCTCGATCTTGATGGCGTCGCGCATAGCGTCGATGCTGTCGAAGCCAAAGTCAGACTTGACGAGCTCGTCGGTGAGCTCGGGGGTGTTGCGGACCTTGATGCCCTTGACGGTAACCTCGACGGTGTGGGTCTCGGCCTCCTCGCCCTCCTCGGCCTCGTCGGTCCAGGTGACGGACTTGACGTCGTCAACGTTGGCGCCGATCAGAGCCTCGTTGAACTCGGCGGGGTTGCTGTCGCTACCGGCGATGAGCATACGGCCCTCGGCGGCAAAGTTGTCGGCGTTCTCGACGGCCTTGAGGTCGACGGTAACGTAGTCCTCGGCCTCGACGGCGCGACCCTCGACGTCCTCGAAGGTGGCACGGTAGTTGAGGAGCATCTCGACCTGGTTGTTGATCTCGGACTCGGTGACCTCCGCAGGGGGCATCTCGATCTCGACAGCGTCGAAGGAGGAGAGCTCAGCGGCGGGACGCAGGGAGAACTCGACGGTGTAGGTGTAGTCCTCGTGATCCTTGGCGAGGTCGAGCTCCTTGTAGTCACCGCTCTTGGTGGGGACGATGTCCAGCTCGTTGAGGACGGCGGGCTCGTTGGCGGCGATCAGGTCGTTGGTGGCCTGAGCGAGGGTAGCCTCGGCGCCAAGAGCGGAATCGATGACCGGACGGGGAGCCTTGCCGGCACGGAAGCCCGGGAAGCGGTACTTCTTGGCGGTGTCCTTGTAGGCCTTCTTGATCGCGGCGTCGACGTCGGCGGCCGGGATGGTGACCGTAGCGGTGAGCTTGGCGTCCTTGACGTCAGAAGCGGTGATGTTCAACACGTTCCTCCTCATACTGCCCAGCTTATCTGAGGTGCTGGTACCTTTATGCAACAAAGAGTCGCGACGGCCGAAGCCGACGCAGATGCGTTGGTGCGGGCGAAAGGACTCGAACCTTCACGGGAATCCCACCAGAACCTAAATCTGGCGCGTCTACCAATTCCGCCACGCCCGCATGAGCGCACAGACTAGGAATGATAGCAGATACGAACGACAAGCGCACGCACACGTTTTACAGGCTCACGACCTCACCACGAGTGCGAAAGGCGGGGCGAGTTGCCCCGCCCCGCCCATTACGACTTGTTCGCCGACCCGCTACTCCCCCAGCAGGGCCTTCTCGGGCGTGATCGGCAGCGAGCGCACCTGGTGGCCGGTGGCGTGTGCCACGGCCGAGGCCACGGCGGCGAGCGGCGTGTTAATGACGACCTCGCCGATCGACTTGGCGCCAAACGGGCCCGTAGGCTCGTAGCTCGGCTCAAAGGCCACGCGAATACTGCCGATGTCCAGGCGCGTGGGCAGCTTGTAGCTCATAAAGTTGCCGGTGCGCAGGCGGCCGCGGTCGTCGTGCTCGACGATCTCGTAGAGCGCGTGGCCGATGCCCTGGGCAATGCCGCCCTCGGCCTGGACGCGCGCGAGTGCCTCGTTGATCACGGTGCCGCAGTCCACAGCCGCCGCGTAGTCCACCACAGTCACCTTGCCGGTGGCCTTGTCGACCTCGACCTCGGCAATGCCGGCCATAAACGGCGGAGGCGAAACGGGCAGGCAGGCAGAAGCATGCGAGGTGAGCGCGTCGCCGCCCGCGATGTTCTTGACGCACAGGTTGGCAAAGTCGCGCAGCGTGAGGTAGCGGTTCTGCTCGCGCGCGGCGCGCTCGTCGGACAGACGCACGTACTGGCCATCGAAAACCACGTCGGCGGCGTCCACATCCCACATCTGGGCGGCCTTGGCACAAATCTTCTCACGCAGCTCGGTCGCGGCGTTCTTGGCGGCAAGGCCCGTCACGTAGGTACCGGAGCTCGCGTACGAACCGGCGTCGAACGGCGACACGTCGGTGTCCACGCCGCGTACCACGATCAACGAGCTTTCAACA
>CALHWR010000145.1 GCA_938036665.1 uncultured Collinsella sp.
AAAGAAGGCGACGGCAAACACCAGGCGGGCCGTGCCGAGCGAGACACCCTCGGGCAGCAGCGGCACCAGCATCTCGAAGGCCGTGGAACTCGTACGCGGAATGGCCAGACACGGACCGATAGCCAGATACACCGCCGCGACAAAAAACTCGCCAAACTTGGGGTGCACACGACCGGCAAGCTCGCGCGCCGTTCCGGCAAGTGCCACGGCGATAAATCCCATAACGGGCAGACCGATAGCGGCAATCAAAAAGCCGATCATGGCAACCGGCGTGGCAGAACCTGCCTGCAGCGCCAGCAGCGGCGGAATAATGAGGTTACCGGCGCCAAAGAGCATCGAGAACAGCGCAATGCCGACGGTAACGACATGGTCGGAACGCAGACCGCGCGGGGCGGATGAAGCCATAGGCACACCTTTCGGGTCGAAACAAAAACGGGACGGGCAAAATACCCGTCCCGCAAGTATAAACGGTCCAGCAGCTTTAGCAGGCTAAATTGCGCAGAGCATCGATAGCCGTGTCGACTTCTTCGGTCGTGTTGAAATACCCAAACGAGAAGCGGACGACACCCTGGCGCTCGGTACCTAACGCGCGGTGCATGAGCGGAGCGCAATGGGCACCGGGGCGCGTCGCAATCCCCCACCCTTGCATGAGCGCGTCCGAAATCTCGGCAGAGTCGATATCGCCCACGTTGAGCGACACGATCGCCGAGCGCGCAGGTTGGTCAAACGCACCGTAAAGTACAATGCTGGGGATTTCGCGAGCGCCGGAGAGGAAACGTTCGGCGAGTGCGCGTTCGTGAGCTGCAATCGTCTCCACCCCGCCCCGGGCCTCGATAAAGTCGAGACCGGCAGAAAGCCCCGCGATGCCGTGACCGTTGAGCGTGCCCGCCTCCAGGCGCGTGGGCCACTCAAGTGGCTGCAGTGGGTCAAAGCTGTGCACGCCCGTGCCGCCCATGGCCCACGGAGACACGTCAATGCCCTCCGCCACGGCCAGGCCGCCGGTGCCTTGGGGTCCCATGAGCCCCTTGTGGCCGGCAAAGCACACAATGTCGAGCCCCATGGCATGCATATCGATACGCGCCGTGCCGGCAGACTGAGAGGCATCGACGATTACCAGCGCACCGGCCGCATGGGCCATGGCCGCCACGCGCGCAATGTCGACCGCGTTGCCGGTCACATTTGAGGCGTGCGTCACCACCACGGCACGTGTGCCCGGCGTCACCAGCCGCTCAAGCTCTTCGTAGTCGAGCGCACCGTTCGCGTCGCAGCCCGCATGCTCAACGGTCACACCCCGCTCCGCTGCCAGGCGGTTGAGCGGACGCAGCACGGAGTTGTGCTCGAGCACCGTCGTGACCACGCGGTCGCCGGGGCGCACCACCCCGTTGATGGCGGTGTTGAGCGCCGCCGTAGAGTTGGGCGTAAAGCACACATGGTCCGCCCTCGGGCAACCTAAAAGGCGCGCGAGCTTGGCACGGCAACCGTGAATCGTGCGAGCGGCATCGAGGGCACCCGACGTGGCGCCGCGCCCGGCATTGCCGAGCGAGCACATCGCCTGCGTCACGGCATCGATGACCGTCTGCGGCTTGTGCATGGTCGTCGCCGCGTTATCCAGGTAGATCATCACACGACCTCCCACATATCAATCACGGTATAGCCCTCGGTGGGAACGCCCGCCGCGGCGAGTTCGCCGCGCAGCAGCTCCTCATCGGCAGGCAACGCTTTCCACGCCAGGCCGCAGCCGGCAGCGACCTCCCCGGGCACGGGAATCGTTCGCCCGGGAAGGCCGCGCTCGATGCACAGAGACTCGCAGCCCATGGCGGCAGCCGTGGTGGGAAACGTGATGACAAGCGCTGGGCGCTTCTCCCTCATGGCAACTCCAACCAATACGCTACGGGCGCACGACGCGCACGGCTTGTTCCATCTTCTCCACGATCACATACATGTTCGTGACCTCGCCCACGGCAAGCTGGTCCTTAATGCCATAGTGGTCGAGGCAGGTGCCACAGGTGAGGATTTCGACGCCCTGCTCAGCCAGCCCCTTCAGGTCGTCAAGTACCGGCGAGCCCTCGACGGTGAGCTTGGCGCCGCCGTTGTAGAACAGCATGGTCGCGGGCAGCTCCTCCTGCTGCGTCACGGCAAAGATGAAGGCCTTCATGAGCTTGTGGCCCAGCTCGTCGTCGCCGCGGCCCATGCAGTCGGTGTAGACGGAAATGACGAGCTCGCCCTTGCCGGTGCTGGCACCGCAGAAAGCGGCACCGTCCTGCTCGGGGTCTGCCACGGCAACGGCACCGGAGGTCGCCACGGTCACGCGCCACTCGGCGTCAGAAACCTTCTCGACCGAGGCCGTGCAGCCCTTCTCCTGCGCCATCTTGGAGATGTTCTTGACGGCGGTCTCGTTATCGACCGAGGTCACTACGGCACCCTCGCCGTCAAGCTGTTTGAGTGCCTTAAGCGTCTTGACGACGGGCAGCGGGCAGGCATCGCCCATGGCATTGACTTCAATCTTGGTAGACATAGCTACATCCTTTCAAAAGGGACCGCCCAGAAAAGTAGGCGGTCGCATAAACGGTTTTCTTTAATGCACAACGCGAACAGCAGGACCGCCCGGCACCGCCTCGCACACGCGACCGATAACGGCGGCGATGCACCCCTCGGCATCCAGGCGACGCGCAAGCTCATCCACATCCGCCGCGGGCGCCGCGATAAGCAGGCCACCAGACGTCTGCGGATCGTACAGCGCGTCGAGCATGCCCGGCTCCAGGCCCTCGTCGACAGCCACACGCGGGCCAAAAAAGTCCCGGTTGCGGTAGGAGCCCGCTGGGATAATGCCCAGACGTGCCATGTCGAGTACCTGGTCAAAGAGCGGCACCGCCTCCGACGCAAGCTCAATCTGCACGCCCGAGCCCTCGGCCATCTCGCACGCATGCCCAATCAAGCCAAAGCCCGTGATGTCGGTACAGCCGTGAAGCTCAAGTCCCTCGGCCAGACGAATCGGTGCCTCGTTAAGGGTGCGTATCGAGTCAAACATGGCTGTGGCCTCGTCCTGCTCGATGAGTTCGCCCTTAATGGCCGTGGTGATGATGCTGCTCCTGTTTGGGCTGGATGCACT
>CALHWR010000146.1 GCA_938036665.1 uncultured Collinsella sp.
ACAGCCCACCAGGCCGAGACGACCGCTCCCGCCACGAGACCGACGGACGCGGCATACAGCCACCGCTTCAAAGGGGCAAGCCGCGCACATGATTGAGCCAGCATAACAAATACCGCCGCCGCAACGGGAATGGTCCATAGCGGCCCGACCGCTGGCGCCCGCTCCCTCAACAGCGCATCAGCGGCCATGTTGAGCACCAAGACGCAGCTCATGCACATGCCGGCACACAGGGTCATCGTCCACGGAAGCAGGGGCCGCGGAGGCATAACACGCTCGCGCTCGGTCGCACTCATACGCAGATGCAATCTTTGATTTTGGCAAGCTTCTTCTCGCCGATTCCCGACACACGCATCAGGTCGTCAACCGAGGCAAAAGCACCGTTCTTTGTCCGCTCATCGATAATCGACTGGGCCATGGAGGGACCGATGCCCGAGAGCGTCTGCAGCTCTGCCGCGCTTGCCGTATTGATGTTTACCAGGCCTGTTGCGCCGCTCACGCCCGATGATGCGGAAGCCCCACCATCAACACCGGCTTCCGCAATAGACGCCTGCTGCTCCCCTACCGTTGGAACGTGGATTTTTTGTCCATCAGTGACCTTAGATGCCCGATTGAGCCCCGTAACGTCTGCCTCGGGCGCCAGCCCGCCGGCGGCATCAATCGCCTGAGCCACCCGCGCGCCGTCCTTGAGACGATATACACCGGGCGACACAACGGCGCCATCGACATCGACATAGACCTCTGCCGCGGCAGAAGCCTTAGTCGAAGAACCTTCGGATGTCTTTCCGCTCGAGGCATCACCGGATCCCGGCTCCACCAACGAGCCCGAACCGTCAGTGCGCTCAAACGACACGGCGCCGGCACCGCCGCCAAGGTTCGCCATCGCCAAGCCGCTCGCCATCGCAATGACGCCCAGCATCGCCACCACCACAGCCTTATGACCGAGCAGCTTGCCTGCCCAGCGGTCCATCTTTTTGACCCGTTCGTGTTGTTCGCGCTGCGCCATAACAAAACCTCCCAACAACATCGTGTCAGGAAAAGAGCCCTGCAACGGCCATGCTTCAAAACCGGTTTTCGCGGTCAAACCAAAAGCCGACCAAAACCTTGCACAAATCTGTCCATTTATTCAGGCACACGTCAGCAAATGAACACTTAGCCGCAAAATGCCCAGATAGCAAAAGACCGACGATGCAAGAGCATCGTCGGTCTATGCACAAATTTACTCGTGATCTTGGTAAATCTCACGCGGAGCAAGCTCCGAATGTTTGCATTTTAAGGTCTTAGGGGCCTTATACGTGTTGCTTTCGAAGTCGATGTACTCGGTCTGCTTGAGTAGGCGCTCGATCATCTCCTCGTGATCGAACAACTCCCAGGCCTCATGCACGGCATCGAGTTTAGCGTGCGTCTCGGGACGACGCGGCATAAACAGCGTGCAGCAGTCGGGAGCGGCCTCAGTCGAGATATCGAACGTACCAATCTCCTCGGCGCGCGCGATAATCTCCTGCTTGTCCGAACCGATGAGCGGACGGAACACGGGGATCTTCACGGCCTCGTTAACGGCCATGATATTCTCAAGCGTTTGGGAGGCAACCTGTCCAAGCGATTCGCCCGTCACGATGGCCTTGGCGCCCTCGATGTGTGCAATGCGCTCGGCAACCGAATACATAATGCGGCGATACATGATCACGCGCAGGTTGCTGGGACAGGTGACCGAAATCTCACGCTGGCAGTCGCCAAACGGCACCACGTACAGGCGGCCGATCTGGACACCCGGCTCAAGCGCACGGATGATGTCCTGCACCAAATACTCGCTCGTGTCGGGCGTCTGCGGACGACCTGAGAAATGCACCGGCACGCACACCGCGCCACGACGCGCGAGCATCCAGGTCGCCACCGGAGAATCAATACCCGACGACAGCAGCGTCACGACCTTGCCGGCAGAACCCACCGGCAGACCGCCCACGCCGCGCTCGGAGCGTGCGTACACGTAAACGCTACCCTGGACCACCAGTACGTGCACCATCGCGTCGGGGTCGTGCATTTGAACCTTTTTATCGGGGAAGGCCTCACACAGTACCTCGCCCACCTGTCGATTGATATCAATCGAGGTGAGCTCGTAGTCGGTGTTAGAGCGCTTGGCATGCACCTTAAACGACTCAAAGGGACCAAACTCGCGCAGCGCCTTCACGGCGGCGGCGCAGTACTCCTGCGGGTCGCGGTTCGTGTGATATGCCAGGGACACGCGGGCAACGCCGGGTACGGTGCGAATGACGCGCGCCGCCTCGTCGGCCTGATGCTCATTAAAGGTCACGAGGATATAACCGGAAATTCGAGACACGGCATTCACGGAAAAGGCGGCCAAGGCCGCCTTGATGTTATCCATGAGGATATGCTCAAAATGTGCGCGGTTCTTGCCCTTCAGTCCAACCTCGTGATAGTGGACCAGGCAGACGCGAGCCGCCATTTAGGCTTCAGCAACCTTGTGGCCGAGCGCCTTCTCGTAACGAGCCTCGTCGTAAGAGATGTCACCGTCGACAATCTCGTCCATAGCCATCGAGATGGTATCGGCACCGGAAAGCCCGATGGTGATGTCATCGACATCCTGGACGGCAAGCACGCGGTTGTGCTGGCCACGCAGCATGCTATTGATGTCGCAGGCGCGCTTGGAGGCAAGCGAAGCGAGCAGGAAGCGGTTGTGATCGGTCTTCTCCAGAAGATCGTCAATGCAAGGCTTTACAACGGACACGGACCTCAGATCCTTTCATGCATATCGAGAACGCGAACGAGTTCATCGGTCGCGCGGTCGAGATCGTCATTCACCACGACGTCGTCGTAGCGGTCGGCAAGGGCAAGCTCATCGGCGGCGTTTGCCATACGCAGCTCAATCGTCTCGGGCGTCTCGGTACCGCGACCGACTAGACGCTCGCGGAGCACCTCAAGCGAAGGCGGCTTGATAAAGATCAGCACGGCCTCGGGGAAACGCTCCTTCACCTGCAGGGCGCCCTGGACATCGATCTCCAAAATCAGAGACGAGCCCGAGGCGAGCTTGGATGTGACCTCGCTCACCAACGTGCCGTAGCAGTTACCGTGGACCTCGGCCCACTCAACAAACTCACCGTTTGCCACGCGGCGGTCGAACTCCTCGCGCGTCAGAAAAAAGTAGTTGACGCCGTCGACCTCACCTTTGCGTGGTGCTCGCGTGGTAGCCGAAACCGTCAAACCCAGGTTCGAGCGGCGCTCGCGCACACGAGTGACGAGCGTACCCTTGCCTGCGCCTGACGGTCCAGAAATCACAAAGAGCTTGGAATCCTGAGCGCTCACTTATTTGGTCAGCTGCTCGAGGAGCTGCTCGCGCTGACGGACGCCGAGGCCCTGGACGCGACGAGTAGCGGAGATACCGAGCTCCTCCATGATCTTGGCGGCCTTGGCCTTGCCATAACCAGGGAGAGACTCGATGAGGGTGGAAACCTTCATGCGGGAAGCGATGGGGTCATCGGAGTTGAGCACGGACTCGAGGGACTTCTCGCCCTTCTTGATCTGCTCGCGAAGCTCAGCGCGGGCGTGACGTGCGGCGGCAGCCTTCTCAAGAGCCTGCTTGCGCTGCTCGTCGGTAAGCTGAGGGAGTGCCATTCGTACCTCCAAATAGTTGGGTTATATCTGATTCAATAATTGGCATTTTAGCACGTAGAACGTACAAAATGCCTAATCGCGGCTCCATAGGTTAGACGATACCCGCAAAAAGTGCAATATACTGCGCCCAAAGTTAAGCCCCTGACCTGCGATTCCACACAAAGGATGGGAAAGTTTACGCAGGCACAGGGGCTATTTTGTGCTAATGAGACCCAAAAGTGGTGACTTAGGGGAATCTTTTACGCGACGTTTTCGACCAGCTCGGCGACGATGGCGTCAAAGGCGGCAACCGGATCGTCGGCACCGGTGATGGGACGGCCCACCACAATGTGGCTTGCGCCACGCTCGATAGCCTGGGAAGGCGTCGCCACGCGGGACTGGTCACCAAGGGCGGCACCCACCGGACGCACACCCGGAGTCACGATCAGGGCATCAGGACCCAGCAGCTCACGCATGTCGTGAGCCTCCATCGGCGAGCACACGATGCCGTCGATGCCGTTGGTCTGGGCAAGCTTTGCCAGACGGGCGGCTTCCTCGGCCACGGGAGACTCGACGCCGATCTCGCTCAAGGCATCCTGATTCATACTCGTGAGCACGGTAATGGCGACGAGCTTGGCGCGGTCCTCGCGCGCCTCCTCGGCACCCTCACGGCACGCGGCGAGCATAGCGCCCGAACCCAAGCCGTGGACCGAGAGCAGGTCGGCACCGGCAAGCGAGGCCGAGCGGGCAGCGCCGCGCACCTGATGCGGAATGTCATGGAACTTAAGGTCGAGGAAGACCTTGAAGCCCAGGTCCTTAAAGGTCTTGACGATCTCGGGACCCTCGGCGTAATAGAGCGTCATGCCCACCTTGAGCCAAGCGGCATGACCCGAAAGCTCATGGGCGAGCTCGAGCGCGCGCTCACGGTCGCAGTCGAGGGCGACGATGACGCGGTCGCGGGCATCGGTCTCTAGCATTCGAAAGCACCTACCAGCTCGTTGATATCCTTCACGCCCTGGGACTCGGCCCAGGCCTCGAGCTCGCGCGCTATCTTGAGCGAAGCGCACGGATCGACGAAGTTGGCCATGCCGACCGACACGCAGGTAGCGCCAGCCAGGATAAACTCGGCCGCATCCTCGCCCGTCATGACGCCGCCGACACCGTTGATGGGGATATCGACGGCCTGGGCAACCTCCCAGACCATGCGCACGGCGATGTGGTGGCACAGCGGACCCGAAAGGCCGCCCTTGGGCTTGGCCACGCGGGACTTGCGGGTGTGCACGTCGATGGCCATACCCTGGATGGAGTTGATGACCGAAAGGCCATCGGCACCGGCGGCCTCGAGAGCCTTGGCAATCTCGGCGACGTTGACCGGAGCCATCTTCACAAACAGCGGCTTGTCGGTCACCTTGCGGCAGGCGGCCATGACGGCAGAGGCGCCCTCGGGCGTGGAGCCCATGGCGGCACCGCCGGCGGCTATGTTGGGGCAGCTCACGTTGATCTCATAGCCGGCGGCCCAGGGGCACAGCTCGACATACATCTCGAGCGCGCGGACAAACTCATCCACGGAATGACCGGCAACCTGGCAGATGACCTGGCAACCGTCCTTGGAGAGCTGCTCGAGCCACGGACCGGACTCGCGGGCGAAAGCGGCCACACCGGGGTTCTGCAGGCCCACGGAATTGATCATGCCACCGGGGATCTCGGCCATGCGGGGTGCGGGATTGCCGGGCCAGGGCTCGGCAGCGCAGCCCTTGGTGGTGATGGCACCCAGCTGGGAGACATCGAAGAAGTTCTGGAACTGCCAACCGTAGCCAAAGGTACCAGCTGCGGTGTTGATGGGGTTCTGCATCTTGACGCCGCCGAAATCGACGGCCATGTTCACGGTACCCACTAGAAGACCACCACCTTGGAAGCATCAAACACGGGGCCGCACATGCAGGCGCCCTTCATACCGTCGACCGTCTCGACATTGCAGGTGTTGCAGGCACCAAAGCCGCAGCTCATCATGCGCTCGAGCGACACCTCGCAGTACACGTCGGCCTCCGCGGCAGCGGCGGCGACCTTCTTCATCATGACGGCGGGGCCGCAGCTGGCGACGTAGTCGTAGCCGCCCTCTC
>CALHWR010000147.1 GCA_938036665.1 uncultured Collinsella sp.
GCGTCGTAGCCCTCGTCGGCGACCTTGTCGGCGAGCGCGGTCATCTTCTTGCCGGCCTCGTAGACGTTCTTGCCGTCCTCGACGTAGCCCTCCTGGCTAAAGTGCATGATCTCGATCTTCTCGGTTTCCTTCATTGCTTTTCCTTTCTGTCTTGCACGCGAATCTATACATCGCGTTTCTTTTCGATACCAATTATAGACATACACCTAACGTGTTTTTAATACCACTTATCAATCTGTTCCAATCCTCGGTGAACGGTCGAAATTCTCTGGTGAGTGGTATTAAATTAGAATTGAATGTATAGCTAACACCTCTGGCGCCTCCCTTGCGCGACAAAGAACAGCGTTCCCACCAGCGCAATAATGGTCGATGCCCCAAACAGCACCGCCTGGACGCCCAAAGCCTCCGCTAAAAACGGAGCCGCCAGCAGCGGCAGCACGCCGGCGCTCATCAGGCCAAAACGCACAAAGCCGGTAATGCGCCCCAGGTATTTGATGTCGGCGCGCTCCTGAATCAAGATCATCTGTAGCGGTTCCAGGAAACCCCAGGCCATACCGTTAATCGCCTGACCGATAATCGCGACCCCCAGCATATCGGTGCCCACGTACACCATGGACCCAATGCCCACGGCCATGAGCGCGCCGAGCAGCAATCGCAGGTTGACATGGCGAGTAGAAAGCTTGGTCAGGATGAACGCGCCCACCGAGGAAGTAAGGCCCACGACCGAGGACAGCCAGCCCAGCCAGACGATATCCACGTTGAGCACATCACGGTAGAACAACGACTCCAGCGAATCGAACGCGCCGAACGCAAAGAAACCCAAAAAGCCCGAGATAAAGATGAGGCGCAGGTCGTGGTCGCGAAACGTAAGCCGCGCACCCTCGGCCATGCCGCCCAGAATACCGCCCTTCGGCTTCTCCCCTTTTGCGGGAACAACGCACTCGTGACAGCCCAAGGAGAGCACAGCCGCCACACCCATCATGCCCGCCATGAGCAGATAGACCGATTGCGTGGCAAAACAACTCACGATGGCACCACCGAGCAGCGGGCCAGCGGTATAGGCGATATTGCTGTAGAACACCATGAGACCGTTCACGCGGGTGCGGCCCTCGGTGGTCGACTCCAGGTATCCCGGAAACGCATGCGTGCAGGTGTTGATAAAGCCGCCCGCAAGTCCCAAGACGCACGCGGCAAACACAAGCCCGGGGACAGACAACGGCGCCAACCCCACGCCAAGCGAAAGCACCGCCGTAATCACGCACGTCACAAACGACGTCCGACGCGGTCCAAAGCGATCGATGACCGAGCCCGACACCATATTGCCCACCGACGTCATAAAATTGCGCACGAGCGTAATGGCAGCAACCAAAAAGGCCGTGCCAGCCAGATCATACGTGGCCGCACCGATAAGCCCCAAAAAGTAGACCGCGTTGTTGGCGCACCACTGCAGGGACTCAATAAGAATCAGCCTGACCTCTGCCGGCGTCAGGCGCATTGCTTCGCGATCCTTCGCGAACATACGAACTCCTTCTATACAAAAAGGAGATGGAGGGCATAGGCCTGCTCCATCCCCTTTCCAGGTTGCAACGAAAATCTATGCAGCCGGGCCCTTACGCCAGCACGCCGAAGAACGCGCCGACGATGCCCACGACCATGGTGGCCACGATCAGCACCATGGGGTTGATCTTCTTGGACAGCAGCCAGTAGTACAGCCAGAAGGCGAGCATGCCGAGCATGCCGGGCATGATGCCGTCCAGGATGTCCTGGAGGGTCTGGGCGTCCTCGCCCGAGCCGATGGCCACCGGGATGCTGGCCCAGAACATGTCCTTGCACATGGCGCCCACGACCATGACGCCCACGATTCCCACGCAGGTCATGATCTTCTGCATGAGGCCGGTCCTCTGGGCCTCGTCCAGGAAGCCCACGCCCAGCTCGTAGCCCTTGACGGCGCCCCAGATGCGCAGCGCGAAGCCGGGGACGTTGTAGATGAGCAGGAAGGCGATGGGGCCGAAGGGGTTGCCGGCCTGGCACAGGCTGATGCCCACCGCGGCGGCGACCACGCGCAGCGTCGACAGGAAGATGGAGTCGCCGATGCCGGACAGCGGGCCCATGAGGGCGGCCTTGACGTCGTTGACGCTCTCGGGCTCGATCTCGCCGCGGGCGACCTTCTCCTCCATGGCCATCGCGATGCCGCCGACGAACGGGGCGAACTGGACGGTGATGTTGAAGAACGCGCAGTGGCGGTGCAGGGCCTCGGCGTAGTCGTCGGGGCGGCCGGCGTAGATCTTCTTGAGCATGTTGGCGACCATCAGGCAGAAGGCGATGTTCATCTGCTTGTAGTAGGTCCAGGAGAACTCCATGCCCAGGGCGCCGACGTTGACGGCGCTCTTGACGAGGTCGGAGCGCGTGATCTTGTTCTCGGGACTAGAAGTCATCGTCCTCATCCCCTTCCGCGGAAAGCTGGGGCTGGGCTCCGCCCAGGCCGAGCAGGTCGAACTTGTCGATGCCGATGATGATGGCGATCAGGGCGACGCCCAGGACGGGCACGTTGGCGTAGGAGCACAGCAGGAAGCCCAGGAAGTAGAAGGGCACGAGCTGCTTGGTGAGCACCAGGCGGCCGAGCATGGCGAAGCCCATGGCCGGCAGGATGTTGGCGGCAACGCCGCAACCGTCGATGATGAAGGGCGGGATGAAGTCGAGCAGGCCCTGGATGGCGTCGGAACCCAAATAGAAGGCGCCGCCGCACAGCAGGAAGTACTCGACGCAGCCCCAGATTCCAATTCCCCAATGAACGGCGTAGATGCCTTTGAGGTTTCCCTTGAGGGCGAACTTGTCTGCCATATCGACAAACACAGGGAACAAGGCATTGGTAATGTTGCCGATCGTCAGCGCAAGGACGGCGATGGGCATGGCGAGCGCGATGGCCGTCTCGGTACCCTGACCGAGCTGAATGGCAAACGCGCAGGCGAGCACGCCGCCGACGGTTTCGTTAGGCGGCACGTAGGCGCCGATGGAAATCGAGCCCATGAACAGCAACTCCAGGCTGGCGCCAACGGCAAGGCCAGTCTGCAGGTCCCCCAGCACCAGGCCCACGAGCGGGCACAGGACGATGGGGCGGAACGCGTAGAGGGTGCCGAGCTGGTAGTCGAGGCATCCAAACGCTCCGACTAAGCCGACGAGGATTGCTTGGACAAGCATAATTCCTCCCAATAAGGAATCTCGAACCGTCGTCACTCCCGTCGCGCGCGTTGTTGATATCAATTCCGGGAGTTCGATTCCACGGCTCGAAGCGTACCTGGTGTGCTGCTAACACCCATGCCAGGCACAAATGATTTGATACCAATTATAGGTATGCAGGTTCGCCTTATTTAATACCAGTCGCTCAGCGGGGTGTTTTTTACCGTAAACGGCAGGCGCATCCCATTAGGCACGCTCTTTGTTTCGATGGCGGACAAGCGCCACCAGAAAGCCGTCGCCAAAAGCATCGGATGCCAAGTTGGCCACAATCACCAAAACGATCATCGCTGCGCCCAAAAACTCGTTCCAGCGAAAGACCTCGCCAAAGAGGAGCGCCGACCAGCAGGGAGCGAGCACGACCTCACTCATGCAAACCAAGTTGGCCGCAAACGCGTTGGTGCGCGCAATCCCCTTGGCATACAGCACACTCGCAAGGCCGCTGCAAAAAAGGCCATGCACCAGCATAAGCCCCCACTCAAAGGGTTTCACGGAGCCTAGGTCGCCGGCAAAATAGACGATCGGAAGTATCGAGATGCCGCAGGAGATGAGCGAGGACACCATGGGCGACGCATCGGGGCGAGAGTTTAAAAAGAAACACAGCCCAAAGGTGGCGCCCGAAATGACGGCAAGCAGATTTCCGAGCATGCCCTCGGCGCTCAAATCACCTAAAAAGAAAAGTCCCATACCCGTAAAAGCAACCACCACGGAGGCAGTCTTCGCAGGCGAGGGCAACGTGCGAGTTGCGAGCGATTGATACACGATAACGAAAATCATCGAGGTGTACTGCAGAACGATCGCGTTGCCGACCGTCGTGAGCTGGTTGGCAAAGTTAAACGTGGTGCCCGTCACGAAGTTGCAGACGGCCACAAGGACAATAAGACGGCTGACGCGAAGGACGGGTCTGCCGACGAGCAGGATAAAGAGCGCCATAAATATTGCCGTGACGGCACCGATCAAAAGAGCTGACTGCGAATTGGCGCGAACGAGGATGCCGATAAAACTCCACAAGAGCGCCGTGCCAAATAGATACATCGCCCCGCTCACGCCATTATCGGGTGGATTGTCAGATCGAATCACGAAGCACCTCCAACTAGCTTTCGGTAATAAAAAACGGCGACCGCAATGGGTCGCCGTTTCCCTTGGGGGCAAATAATAGGCCGGGCCCTTACGCCAGCACGCCGAAGAACGCGCCGATGATGCCCACGACCATGGTGGCCACGATCAGCACCATGGGGTTGATCTTCTTGG
>CALHWR010000148.1 GCA_938036665.1 uncultured Collinsella sp.
GTCTTTGGCGGTGCGGCAACGGCTCCGTCCGGCTCGGCGCACGAGGGCAGCCTGCCGCTCGTCGATGGCGCCGGCGAAGACCCGGCTGCTACGGTGGCCATGCCGGCTGCGCCTCAGGAGTAGGCTCACTCGCTTATCACCATCATGTACCTGTGCTTTTACCGTACGCAGATGAGCGCGACGGCAAGTGTTGCGCTGCGGGTATAATGGACAGCATTCAAACGGTGGGCATCGAGGTGCCCGCAGGAGAGGAATGATCATGGGAAAGACTTTCAGCTTTGTCTCCGGTGCGCTCTTTGGTGCTGCCGCCGGCGCTATCATCGGCGTTGCTCTGGCCCCGCGCTCGGGTGCCGAGACCCGCGCCATGGCCGCCGATATCGCCAACGATGCCTGGGACAACATGCGTGACACCTACGAGCACAGTGCCGAGGAGGCTCGTGCCGCGGTCAACGACTTTGGTCCGATGGTCGACGCCAAGACCGATGACCTGCGCGCCAAGGTTGACCTGGCCCGCGAGCGCATGGACCAGCTTCGCGAGCAGCTCAACGACGCCATCTCGGGCGGCAACGTGACGCCCGCTGCCGACGTCGTGGTCGAGAACGTCGCTGAGGCCGACACCGAGGCCACGGAGCCCTCGACCGAGGCATAATGCGCGCAGGGGATTTTGTCGGCGTCAAGGTTTATCGCAAACCTGCCGAAGACAAGCGCACCAAAAAGGACGGCACGCCGCGCAGCCCTAAAAAGCTCGGCAAGATTCACTTTCCCGTCTTTACCCCGGGCGGCACGCGCGTGGTGGGCTTTATGGTCCGCCAGTCCGATATCGCGGGTATGATCGAGCGCCCCGACCGCTTTGTGGCGCTCGATGCCATCGGCGTCTATGAGGGTGCCGTCGCGGTCGACGACGTCAAGGGCACCTACGATGCCGCCGCGGCCAAGCGCCTCGATATCAACCTAGACGATTGCATCATCTGGGTTGGTATGGACGTGCGCACGGAATCGGGCGATGTCGTGGGCTACTGCTCGGACGTTGAGTTCAAGCCACGCTCGGGCATCGTACAGGCATTCTATGTGACCGCCGGTGCCGCTTCGAGCGTGCTGGTGGGCGACACGCAGGTGCCGCCGACGATGCTGCGCGGCTACGAGAACGGCGCGATGGTCGTCTCGGACGAGGTCAAGTCGCTCGGGTATTCGGGCGGTGCGGCTGCCAAGGCCGCCGAGGCCAGCGTCGTGGTGGGCGATAAGGTCAAAAAGGGCGCCAAGGTGCTCGACGACAAGGGGTCGGTTGCCGTGGACAAGGGCAGTCGCGCACTGGGCAAGCAGCTCGGCAAGACGCGCGGCATGTTCAAGGCCTTTAAGGACGAATACCAAAAGGCGAGCGGAGGCTCGTCAAAAGCTACAAAATAGCGACGTACCAAATGATGGGAGGCAAGCCGGAGACCTGTTGCTCCGGCTTGCTGTGTTTATGGGGGAGGGCATATGCGCCAAAACGGATCCAACTTAAACGGGCGTTCGGGTACGCGTCCGACGGCGCGCCGCGATCTGGGGCAGCTGCCCAGCGGTCAGCGCAAGCGTCACCGTAAGCCCGGCGCGATGTACCTCAACCATAGCCGCGGCTTTAGCGATCGCAGCGCGCGCATCGGCAACAGCCGTACGCCCCGTCGTTCGTCTCGCCTGCCCTATGCGCTCATCGCCGTGGGTTGCGCACTCGTGCTGTTTATCGCTGCCGTCGTGGGCTACGTCAACCGCAGCGTGGACGTGGAACTCAACGGCCAGAAGACCGCGGTGCGCGTGGGCTCTACGCTGCAGAATCTCATAGACGACCAGGAGTTGACTGACACCTACGACGCAGGCGACCTACTGGCCGTCGATGACAGCGTGCTCAAGCGCCATGGGGGCGAAAAGCTGTCGGTGAAGGTCGACGGCAAGCGCGTGAAGCAGGGCAAATGGGATAGCCGCGAACTTGAGGGCGGCGAGAAGGTGACGGTCAAGGATGGCCGTAACACCTACGAGAAGCACGAGATTCAGGCTACGGTTATCGAGCCCAAGCTCAAGGTCGAGGGCACGGGCGCCATAGAGTATGTGCAGACGTGGGGTGTCCAGGGCCGCTCCGAGGTGTGGGTTGGTGAGCAGTCGGGCAAGACGCAGGACCGCGGCGAGGTTGTGCCCGCCACCGATTGCGTCGTTGCGTGCGCCAGCGTGGCGCCCAAGGGCAACAAAAAGTACGTGGCGCTGACGTTTGACGAGGGTCCGAGCGGCGCGACCAAGCAGATTTTGCAGGTACTCAAGGAAAAGGGCGTCACCGCGACGTTCTTCCTGTCGGGCGATGCGGCCGAGGCCTCGCCTGCTACGGCCAAGGCGATTGTCGATGCCGGGTGCGAAATCGGATCCAACAGCTACAGCGACGATTCGCTCAAGGGTCAGGACCGTGAGGCGGTACGCGAGCAGATCACGAAAGGCACCGATGCGATTAAGTCGGCGACCGGCGTGAAGACGATGCTGCTGCGTGCTCCCTACGCTGCCTTTGACGAGCAAAACTGGATTGATGCGATGGACCTGGTCTCCGCCGTGGTCTCGTGGAATATCGACTCGGGCGACTGGCTGCTCAACGGTGCCGACGAGCAGGTCTCAACGGTGCTCGATTCGGTGACGCCGGGCAATATCGTGCTGTTCACCGATAGAGACGAATGCGCCGAGCAGACGCTCGAGGCGCTGCCGCAGATTATCGACGGCCTCATTGCCGACGGCTACAAGATCGTGACGCTCAGCGACCTGGTTAAGACGGACACGTCGCTGAGCAAAAAGCTCACCTCGCTGACGAAGGTCACCATGCCCAAGGACGCCGTGTTCCCCCAACTTGCCGAGGACGATGACACCACAGAGTAGTCATTGGGTAGTCGTTTAAGAACGTCCCCAATGGCTATGTCACGGATGCGTCAGCGTTTGGTATGCCTGCAATGTGCAGCGCATAAATTCGATGCCGCAGGGCGATGCTGATGCTATAGTTACTGCGGTTAATGAGGGTCAAGAGAAAGGTTACAGGTGAAATCCAAACCTCGACCATACAGTCGATGACCCCATGCAGGTGCTTTTTGCGCATGCACGGGGTGTAAGCGTCGAGCGGCGTGCCGCCCGCGCATGCGTATACATATCCAGAAGCCCCCGGACGCCGCGCGCGCGGCCGCGTCCGGGGGAATAATGATGGGGAGCACCATTGAATTATCTGAGTGAGATGCTCAAATTGCCGGTCTTGGACGTCGACGGCGAAAAGCTCGGCGTGGTCAACGATTTTGGTATTGCTACCGGCGAAGTTTTTCCGCACGTGACGTCGCTCGCGTTCCGCGGTCCCGGCAAGACGCCGTTTATGATCAGCTGGCGCAAATGGGTCGACCGTATCGACGAGACGGGCGTGTATCTCAACACGTCTGCTACCAATATTCGCTTCTCGTACCTGCAGCCGACCGAGCTCCTGCTGGCGCGCGACGTGCTCAATAAGCAGATCGTCGACACGCAGGGCATGAAGGTCGTGCGCGTCAACGACATCAAGTTTTCCATGTCGGGCGAAAACCAGCTGCGCCTGTTGGGTGCCGAGGTCGGTGCCCGCGGTCTGCTGCGCGCGATCAGCCCCGCACTCGAGCACGTCGTCGAGGGCTTTATGAAGCACCTGGGCAAGCCGCTCAGCGAGGACATCATCGCTTGGTCCTACATGGACCTGCTCGACCGCTCGACTAAAAACATCCAACTCTCGGTGTCGCACAAGACGCTCGGCGAGCTGCACCCTGCCGACATCGCCGACATTATCGAGCAGCTCGACCCGCGCCTGCGTGCGCAGGTGTTTGCGCAGCTCGATACTGCCCAGGCCGCCGAGGCCATCTCGGAGTTCGATGACGACGAGCTTATGACCGAGATGCTCGAGGGCCTGTCCGACACCGACGCATCGTCGATGCTGGCCATGATGGACCCGGACGACGCTGCCGACCTGATCGACGAGCTTGATTACGAGAAGGCCGAGAAGCTCCTGCGCCTGATGGGCGTCAAGGAGGAGAAGGCGATTCGTAACCTGCTGGGGTATGAGGACAACACCGCCGGCCGCATCATGACCTCGGAGTTTGTCTCCCTGCCCGCTACGGCAACGGTCGGTGACGCCATCGAGGCGATCCGCGAGCTCGACGAGGACTTCGAGAGCGTCTATTACGTCTATACCGAGGATCCGAGTGGCATGCTGACCGGCGTGCTTTCGCTGCGCACGCTGATCGTAGCCGACCGCGACGCCACGCTGGGTCAGTTGGCCTATCGCGACCTGGTCTATGTGTCGCCCGACGAGGACCAGGAAGACGTGACGGACGAGATGACCAAGTACGACCTGGTTGCCATCCCTGTCTGCGACGAGAACCGTCATATCCTTGGTATCGTGACCTTCGACGACGCCATGGACGTTATCGCCGAGGAGCATCAGGAGGACCTGCAGATCGCCGGTGTCGGCTCGGGCGATAGCGCGTCGGACGACTCGACGAACGTGCTCAGCTGGTTCGTGCATCGTCAGTACTGGGTTGTTGTATGGGGCATCGCATCGTGCATCATGGCGACCGTGCTGGGAACGGCGCTCGGCTCCGCGCATCTGGTGGTGTTCCCCATGTGCGCCATGCCGCTCGTGCTGCTGGCGGCCTCGCGCATGGTGTCGTTCGTCAAGAACTACTTCCTGGAGTATGACGGTCACGACGACGAGCCCAAGCCGTATCTGGGATTCTTCTTCCAGAGCACGGGCATGGGCCTGATTCTGTCACTCGTGACCTACCTGTGCGCCCAGCTGGTGCGCACCGCTGCATTCCCCGATGCCTCTATGTTTGAGGAGCAGCTCTTTACCGGCTGCTTTAACATTGCCGCCATCATTTGCCTGGTTGGCAACATGAGCGCCGTGATTTACCTGATGGTGCTGTTCTGGCGTGACGAGCATGACCTCAACACGTCGGGCACCGCCATGAACGTCATTGCCGTCATGATCTCGTGTGTGGCGTATTGCATCGCCGCGGTGCTGCTCGCCATGTCAGTCATGGGTTAGGTGGTCGCGTGCAAAATACCAAGCAAAAGTCGGGCACCAAGCAAAAGCTGACCATCGCGGCCATCTTTGGCGCTATGGGTCCCGGTCTGTTGGCGGCGCTTTCGGGCAATGATGCCGGCGGCATTGCAACGTATTCCAGCGCGGGCGCCAGCTATGGCTACAAGATGCTGTGGATGCTTCCTGTCATGACCGTGCTGCTCATCGTGACGCAGGAGACCGCGGCGCGCTGCGGCTGCGTCACGGGCAAGGGCCTGGCATCGCTCATTCGCGAGCGCTTTGGCGTGCGCAAGAGTGTACTTGCTATGGCGGCGCTGTTGATCGCCAACACGGCTGTGACCATTTCGGAGTTTGCGGGCATCGCCAGCGGTCTTGCTCTCTTTGGCGTGCCGGCGAGCATCTCGGTGCCGTTGGTGGCGCTGCTGGTATGGATGCTTACCATGTCGGGTAGTTTCCAGCGCATCGAGAAGATTCTACTGCTGGTGAGCTGCGTGTTCGTGACCTATATCGTCGCCGCGTTTTTGGCTGGCCCCAACTGGGGTGAGGTCGCGGTCGACCTGGTCGTGCCTAACATTCAAAATGACCCCAGCTACGTGTCGCTCGTGGTCGCAACGATCGGTACCACCATCGCGCCGTGGATGATTTTCTTGGCGCAGAACAACGTGGTCGATAAGAACGCGGGCGAGGACGATATCGTGCTGCAGCGCATCGATACCGTGAGCGGCTCGCTTGCCGCTGATGTCATTGCCGGCTTTATTATCATTACGACCGGTACGGTGCTGTTCCCGGCGGGTATTCAGATTAGCGATGCTGCCGATGCTGCCCGCGCGCTGGAGCCTATTGCGGGTCAGTGGTCTACGGTACTGTTTGCCTCGGGCCTGGTCGCGGCGAGTTTCTTGGCTGCCTGCGTGCTGCCGGGCGTTACGTCGAGCGCTATCTGCGAGGCATTTGGCTGGGAGCGCGGTGCCGATCGCAGCTGGGACGAGGCCCCGGTCTATCGCGGCATCATTACGGCCATCATCGGCATCTCTGCCGTGCTGGTGCTTATGCCCGGCGTCGATCTGTTCCAGATTATGATGACCTCGCAGGTCATCAATGGCGTGCTACTGCCCGTGGTTCTGGTGTTCCAGGTGGTTATCGCCGCCGACCGTCACATTATGGGCGCCAACCGCAACGGCCGCGTATGGAACGTGCTCACGTGGGCGACTATCGGCGTGATTACGGTGCTCACGGTCGTCATGTTTGTCCTGCAGGCGATGGGCTACAGCGCTTAACGCCCACTTTTGCTTCCGAACAGGCCGCAGCGATGGACTGCGGCTTGTTTTTTGCCCGCTATAGGGCATTAGTTATATGGCAGTGGACAAAAAATGCCAAATATGAGTACTGTTGCCTTGCCGATAGCATTTACGACCAAGAAAATAATGAACATAGTTAAGAATCTGTTTATTAAAAGCGGGTCTCCAAGTCCTAAGCCGGCCATTCTGGTCAACTGGAAGGGTCGCGCGCTGCCGCAGGGGCGCCATTTTGGGTGGTTTTGCCTGCTACTAAAATGGTAACAGTACTCATATTTGCCACTTTTTGTCCACGACCTCTTGGAGTCGGCTCGAAAAGAGTGATTTTGGGTTGTTTGCTGCGGATGTGGGGCTTGGAAACAACGCTCGGGGTGGCGAGGCGCCCAGAATTCGGTCGCAAGGAGGGCGTTCCTCGGCTGTGCCAGGAGTGTCCCTAGGTGCCGGCACATAAGGAACGTCCCTAACTGCCGGAGGGGGCCTGCCGTGGCAGGCACCCCCTCCGGATGTGGGAAGTTTGCGCTGCAGGTTACTTGTCGGTGCCCAGCTTGTGCGGCTTGAGAGCGAGCGCATTGACGAGCGCGTCGGTGGCAGACTTGACGGCCGCCGGCTGCGGATCGTTGACGTGATCCTCGGGATGCACGGGCAGGTCCTTCTTGACTGCATCGTGGATCAAGTTGAGGTACTCGGTCACGCCAGTGGTCGACAGGTGCGTGCCATCGCCATCGAACAGGTCGTTGCGATTGGCACTGTATCCGTACCAGTCGATAACGCGCACGTTCTTGTAGCGCGTGGCGGCGTTGGCGATGGCCTGGTTGGTAGAGCCAACCCACGGCTGCGGGCTGCGCGTGTTCACAAACACCACAATACGCTTATCTCCTGCATCGGCCATGATGGCGTCGATCTGGTCGTCGGTTACCAAGCCATTGGTTCCCAGCGCAAAGACCACGATCTTGCCGGCAAGGTTCTGTTGGAGATAGCCCTCAAATGTCGCGCGGCCCGCATCAAACTGGCGGCCCTTTTCGGCATCGATGTGACTGTGGGGGAACACGCCGTCAAAGGAATCGACGGCGCGCAGCGACACGGAGTCACCGATCATCAGCAGGTCGTAGGAGCCATCGGGGAAGCCGTCGTTGTCCTTGTCGGTGTCGTCGGCTGCCTGTTGGTCCGTTGGCGCGGTGTTCTTGGCTTCCTTGTTGAGGACTTCGGCGCCCTCACCGCTCAGTGCAGACGTCTCGGGCACAAAGACCAGGCCGCCCAGTGCAACGACCAACACGACAGCGCAGGCTGCGCAGACAGGGACGTGCGCGCGCGCCCAGTTGGTGGGCGTGGTGGTGCCGTGGCGGAACTCGGATACGGTGCGCCCAAAGGCGCCCTTTCTAAACGGCGTCTCGATAAAGCGATATGAGCATTCGGCTACGGCGACCACCAACAACACCTGCAAAATGTACTGCCACCACGGCGTATCGTTGATGTTGGCGACCGGGTTCATGAGCAACAGTAGCGGATAGTGCCACAGGTAGATGCTGTACGAGCGCTTGCCAACCCACACGAGCGGCTCGGCGGACAGTGCGCGGGCAACCATTCCCTGGGGCTGCACGCAGGCCGCGATGACCATGAGCGTGAGGATGGAGCATAGCAGCGTGCCGCCGCGATACTGGAACGCGGTGTAGCCGTTGGTGAGCGCGACCATGGCGGCAAGGCCAACCAGACCCACGACGCCCAACACATCGATGGATGCGGGCGAGGACCAAAAGCGCACGAGGGCGCTCGGCTGTGCCGGGACGGTCTCGGCTGCGTTGTCGGCCTTCTCGCTAGGCTTGCCCTCGGCGTTCTTGCCGTGCTTGGCGGCGCCAGCCAGGCGATTGAGCCCCAAACGATGAGCGAGACACACCGGCGCCAGGTCGCGATCGGGGATAAAGGCCATCCAGGCGCCCAGCAGCAGCGAGAAGACGCGGGTGTCGGTGCCGTAGTACACGCGGCTGGGGTCGGCGGCAGGGTTGTAGAGCACCATCATGGCAAGGGCGGATACCGCTGCGAGTCCCAGGACCACACGGCGCGTGTTGGGTTTGCTCACATGCATGGACACCATGGCAAACAGCAGCGGTGGCCAAACCAGGTAGAACTGTTCCTCGATGGCAAGCGACCAAAAGTGCGTAAGCGGCGAGGGGTCGCCCAGGGCGTTGAAGTACGAGACGTCCTGCATAATCTGCCACCAGTTGTTAAAGAACAGCAGCGACGGCAGAATGTCGGGACGCATCTTGGTGAGCATCACGTGGTTAAAGATGGTGCACAGCGCGCAGGTCACGAACACTACCGTTACCACGGCGGGGACCAGGCGACGGATGCGGCGGATCCAGAAGCTCTTGAGGTCGATGCGGCCGGTCTTAGCGACTTCGTTGAGTAGCAGGCGTGTGATCAGATAGCCCGAAAGCACAAAGAAGATCGTGACGCCAAGCAGGCCGCCCTGAGCCCACGTGAGGTTGAGGTGATAGAGCACCACCGCGACGACGGCAAGCGTGCGCAGGCCGTCGAGCGCAGGGATGTAGCGGGACTTGGGGCGAGCAGGCGTCTGCTCCGCGGCGGGAGTGTTGGCGCGGCCAGCGTTGTTGGCAGAAGCGCGATGGGGGCTCGCGGTGCG
>CALHWR010000149.1 GCA_938036665.1 uncultured Collinsella sp.
ACATTCTCTATGTAATTAAATCAATCCAATCATCCACCGGTGAATATAAACGTTCACCGTTCTGTGGCCGGTTCTCTGTTCTCAATGGACTAATATTTGCTTTAGCGCGCTGATGCGCTTGTCCTGTTTTACACGGGTCGTTTTATTGATTGTGACGGAAGGACTCACATGGCAGATGTTCATGAGCTGCTTGATACTTGGATTGCCAATGTCAAGGACGAGGAGCTTCTCGCAGAGCTCAACACGATGAAGGAGCAGGGTGATGAGGACGCCATCACCGACGCTTTTTTCCAGGATCTCGCCTTCGGTACTGCCGGTCTTCGCGGCACTATCGGTGCGGGCACTAACCGTATGAATATCTATACGGTCGGTCGCGCGACGCAGGGTTTTGCTGACTATCTCAATGCGACCTTTGAGCATCCGACGGTTGCCATCGCTCGCGATAGCCGCAATAAGGGTGAACTGTTCGTTAAGACGACGGCTGCCATTCTTGCAGCAAACGGCGTGACTGCCCTCGTGTATCCCAAGATTTCTCCTGTGCCGACGCTCTCCTGGGCCGTCCGTGATCTTAAGTGCTCCGGTGGCATTTGCATGACCGCTAGTCATAACCCGGCGCCGTATAACGGCTATAAGGCCTATGGCCCCGACGGCTGCCAGATCACCAGCGAGGCCGCCGATGCAATTTCTAAGGCTATCGCCGAGACGGATACGTTCACCGGCGTGAAGTCCATGGACTTCGATGAGGCTCTTGAGCAGGGTCTGGTCAAATGGATCGATGACTCGTGCCTCGAGCGTTATTACGACGCCGTTCTCGCGCGTGGCGTGACCAACCTTTCTGCCGAGGAAATTGCCGGCGCGCCGCTCAAGCTTGTCTATACGCCGCTGAATGGTACCGGCCTCATTCCCGTTACCACGGTGCTCGAGCGCGCTGGCATCACCGATGTCACGGTTGTTCCCGAGCAGAAGGAACCTAACGGCGATTTCCCGACCTGCCCGTATCCTAACCCCGAGATCCGTCAGGCCATGCAGAAGGGTATCGATCTCTGCGAGCAGGTTCACCCTGATTTGCTGCTTGCAACCGATCCCGACGCCGATCGTGTTGGCGTTGCCGTTAAAAATGGCGATGACTATCTGCTACTGACCGGCAATGAGATGGGCGTTCTGTTGCTCGACTATATCTGCAAGACCCGTGCTGCCTGCGGTGAGGACCTCACTAAGAAGGTTGCCGTTACTACTATCGTTTCTTCCGCCATGGTTGACGCTCTGGCCGACGAGTACGGTTTTGAGCTCCGCCGCTGCCTGACGGGCTTCAAGTACATCGGCGACATCATTACTTCTCTTTCCGATGCTGGCGAGGTCGATCGCTTTATCTTTGGTTTCGAGGAGAGCTACGGCTATCTGGCCGGCGACCACGTGCGCGACAAGGACGCCGTGAGCACTTCACTTCTGATTTGCCAGATGGCGCAGTATTACAAGCTCCAGGGTAAGAACCTTGCCGATGCGATGCACGAGCTGTACGAGAAGTATGGCTACTATCACAACAAGACGATTTCGCTGAGCTATCCGGGCGCTGAGGGTGCGGCAAAGATGGCCGGCATCATGGCCGGTCTGCTTGAGAACCCGCCCGCGGAGCTCGCCGGTTCCAAGATTGAGGCCGTCGTGGATTACAACACCTGCGTGAACGGCCTGCCGAAGGCTAACGTCATTGAGTTCGATCTCGAGGGTGGCAACAAGGGTATTGTTCGTCCTTCTGGCACCGAGCCCAAGATTAAGCTGTACATCTTCGCAAAGGGCGCGGATGCCGCCGAGGCTGATGCAGCACTTGACGCGATTGAGGAGTCCGGTCGCAAGCTGCTGGCATAAGGTATTTAAGAGTCTATTACTGTAGATAGGCGAAAGAGGGGATCTCGGAAACGAGGTCCCCTCTTATATTTACCCAGCCAGCCGAGAGTCCTTATATGTGTAGGAAATGTGTACGCCCAGATTCCCGCCCCCGGCGCCCCTCCGGTCTGGCAATATATCTCCTTGCCGCGCGGC
>CALHWR010000150.1 GCA_938036665.1 uncultured Collinsella sp.
TCTGTAGAGGACGGGGCGGTTTGTCTTTTAGGCTTGAGCGGCCAGGCTTATGCAAAGCGGGCGACGAGCTCCTGGAGCACGTCGGTCATCTTGACGAGCGAACTGACCGGGACGAACTCGTTGACGCCGTGGTAGCAATAGCCGCCGGTGGAAAGGTTGGGGCAGGGCAGACCGCGGAACGACAGCTGAGCGCCGTCGGTGCCGCCACGAATCGGCAGCACTTGGGGCTCAACGCCGCAGGCAAGGTAGGCTTCCTTGGCAACATCAATAAGCTCGGGATAGTCACGAACGATCTCGGCCATATTTCGATACTGCTGCTTAATCTCGACCGTCACGCGCTCCTCACCCAGACGCTGGTTGAGCATCGAGGCGGCGGCATCAATAAGGTCGAGTTTCTGCTGGAACTTGGCGGCATCGTGATCACGGACGATATAGCGCGCCGTGGCGTGATCGACGGTCGCAGATACACCCTCAAGGTGATAAAAGCCCTCGTAGCCTTCCGTATACTCCGGGCGCTGCACGTAGGGGAGCAACGCATTGAAGTCGCAGAACAGATTGCCTGCGTTGACCATACGGCCCTTGGCGTCGCCCGGGTGGATGGACTGGCCCTCAAAGCGGATGGTCGCCTCGGCGGCGTTAAAGCACTCCCACTCCAGCTCGCCGATGGGGCCGCCGTCGACCGTGTAGGCGTACTTGCAGCCAAAGGTATCGATATCCAACAGCTCGGCTCCGTGACCGATCTCCTCGTCAGGGCAGAAGCAAATGCCGAGTGCGGGATGGGGCAGAGAGGGGTCCTGAGCGATACGCGCGACAAGCGACATGATCTCGGCGACGCCTGCCTTGTCGTCCGCGCCCAGCAGCGTGGTGCCATCGCTGCAGACCAGGTCCTCACCCGCGAGGTCGTTCAGGGCGGGAAGCTTGGCGGTACTCATGGCAACGGGCTTACCGTCAACCGTGCCGCAGACCAGGTCGCCGCCTTCGTAGTGTACGATGTGCGGCTTCACGCCGGCGCCCGGTGCAACTTCGGTGGTGTCGAGATGGGCGATCAGGCCCAGGGCGGGCTTGTCCTCAGCGCCCACACTTGCGGGGATATGCGCGCAGACATAGGCGTGCTCGGTCACGTGGGCATCTTTCGCACCAAGCTCGCGCAGCTCTTCAGCTAGCACGTTGGCAAGGTCAAACTGAACGGCGCTCGAGGGTACCTGGTCGCAGTTTGCATCCTCGGACTGCGTGTTGATCTGGACGTAGCGCAAAAAGCGCTCGAGGACATCGGGGTTCGTGGTGGTGTTTTCCATAAAGACCGCTCCAATCTTGGTCGTCGTGTGCAACAAGAACTCTAGCACGGTATGCCACGGCATACCGCGACGCTTGGATGGGGTAGAATCAGCCAATGAATGCAGAAGGGACGGAAGATCATGGATACGACAAATAGCTCGCGCGAACTACATCTGACGGTGGCGAACGAAGACTACTTGGAGTGCATGGTTCGCATTGAAAGCGAAGAGGGGGAAACCAACGGCGTGCGATCGGTCGACATCGCGCAGCGCCTTGGCGTCTCCAAGGCATCGGTCAATAAAGCGGTTTCGGCGCTCAAGGCATCCGAGCTTGTCGAGCAATCGCACTATGGCAAGGTAATCCTGACCGATCGCGGCCGCGAGGTTGGCACGGCTATCTGGTACCGTCATCGCCTCATCCGCACGTTTTTGGTTCAGGAGCTCGGTGTCGAATTTGAGCGAGCCGATTCCGAGGCCTGCATGATGGAGCATGCGCTATCCGAGGACACGATGAGCCGCTGGCTCGCCTATCTCGAAAAGCAGGGAATCAGCGTCGAGGAATAGCGGGATATATATGGATACGAGTTATTACAACCGCTTTGGTGCCGAGGAACTTACGCGCCGCTTGTCGAGCGAGACCTTGTTGGCGCAGGGCCCCATGGGCAGTGTTCTGTTGAGTGAGTACGACGCCGCCGATATTCCACCGGCGTTTTGGAATCTGGCGGAGCCGCAGACCGTTTCTCGTATCCATCGCTTGTATGTCGCCGCCGGTGCGCAGGTGCTCATTACCAATACCTTTCAGGCATCAAGCTATGCCCTCAAGCACGACCAGATTGCGCCGTCCGTGGCGGAGGTCAATCGCGGGGCCGTCGACGATGCCCGCCAGGCGCACCCTCAGCTGCTGCTGGGCTCGATGGGTCCGATCGGTATTGAGTGGTTTGCCGAGGACTCTGCCGAGTTTCGTGAGATCCGAGGCATTGCGCGCGAACAGGCGCACGCCTTGCTCAATGCTGGTGTTGATGGTCTGCTGATCGAGACGGTGACGTCTATCCGTAATTTGCAGCCCATGCTTGCCGGCGCTCGAGATGCCGCTGACGGCATGCCTGTCCTGGTGAGTTTTGTCGTTGATGACAAAGGCGACCTGTTGGGCGATGGCCTCAACATCGAGGCAGCCGTTTTGTACGCCGAAAAACACGGCGCAAACTCGGTTGGTGTTAATTGCTGTTCGCTTGCGGCCGCGAACGCGGCGGTGCCTAGGATGGTTGCATCGGCGACTACTCCCGTCACGGTGCGTCCCAACGTGGGCGATCCGGTCCAGACTCAGGATGGCCCCGTATGGCACGAGAACCCCGAAGCTTTCGCGCGCGCATGCATCGAATGGAGACATGCCGGTGCCGCAATGGTGGGCAGTTGCTGTGGAACCACGGCAATCACTACGGCAGCGATGGCCGAGGCGCTCGATATATAAAGGGCAAAACCGCTCCATACGGGGCGGTTTTATTGCCTGCATGTCCTCGGCAGCATTTGCCCAAATGGTGAATGCTGGTGCCGGCAGGTTGCCGAGTGTGTATCGCGGGTATACCTCATGCGTACCATGATCCAAACACTGTGAGGTGTCTGCGCGTGTGCGCGATAATTCATTTTGGAACTGACGGTTGGCGCGCTCGCGTCGATGAGGACTTCACTGCCGATAACGTTGCCCGTATCGCCGATGCCGTCGGCGAGTTGTGGCAAAAGACCAATCCGGGCAAAACGGTATATATAGGGTTCGACACTCGGCCCTTAGCGCGCGAGTTCGCTGAGCTTGCGGCGGGTGTGCTAGCAGCGCACGGGCTAGACGCCGTGCTCGCTTCGCGGCCTGTCCCGACCCCTGCCCTTACGTGGGCGGCGGCTTATGACGGTGAGGCGTGCGGCGCGCTCATGGTGACGGGGTCCCATCATCCGCAGGGTTATCTGTGCCTCAAGATTCGCATGGGTGACGGCTCGACCGCCAACCAGGATGTCATCGAAGAGCTCGAAGAGACCATGGCTCCCGAGCCAATGGGGATCGAGGGGCAATATCGCACCGCGGATATCATTCCTGACTATATGCAAGCGGTGGCATCGTTTGTCGATGCCGAAGCCATCCGCGCCGCGCACCTGCGCGTGGTTGTTGACCCCATGGGCGGCGCAGCCCAGGGCTATCTAGCCGACTTGCTGCGCGAGCTTGGCGTTGAGGTGCACGAGATTCACGCCGGGCAGGCGCCTGACCAAGAAGATATCTGCCCCGACCCCGTTGAGCCGTGGGTGGACGCTTGCGAGCATACGGTTATCGAGGACGGAGCTTGCGCTGGCCTGGTGACCGACGGCGACGCCGACCGTATCGGCGCGGTTGACGAGCGCGGCAGATATATACATCCGCATCAGATCATGGCGCTCGTTTTGGGCGACTTGGTTCAATTTCGTAATTTGGAGGGACGCGTCGTCGTCAATCTTTCGTGCTCGACGCTCGTGCGTCGCATTGCCGAGGCGCTTGGCTGCCGCGTGACCGTCAAACCAGTCGGTTTCAAATATATAGCGGCAGAGATGAAGAAGGGTGGCGTCCTCATAGGCGGCGAGGAAGTCGGTGGTATCGGCATCGCCGCGCATATGCCCGAGCGCGATGGAATCCTCGCCTGTCTGATTCTGTGTGAGCTTATGGCAAAGACGGACGCGCCTTTGGGCGTTCTGGTCGACCAACTCGAGGACAGTTTTGGTAAGACGAGTTACGGTCGACGCGATTTGCGCCTTGAGGCCGAAGATGCCGAAACGTTACGAACCCTGCTGCCGGGCGTAAACCCCAAGTCGATTTGTGGCAAGGTGCCGCAAAACGTTAGTCATATGGATGGCTTGCGTTTAGCATTCGAGGATGACACGTGGCTGCTGGTCCGTCCTAGCGGGACCGAACCAGTGGTGCGCGTCTACGCCGAGGGGTTCTCGGTGGAAGAACGTGATGAGTTGCTCGATGCTGGCTGTGCTTTAGCTAGGGGAACGTATCCGCTTTAACCATGAGACTGCCTTATATAAAGAGATGCTCGGTGAGCGGTAGTTAACGGCTGGCAAACGTTAGTCGGATCCCAAATTGTGTAGGAAATGTGTACACCCAGATTCCCGCCCCCGGGGGCCCTCCGGTCTGGCAATATATCTCCTTGCCGCGCGGCCCGGTGCAACCGGATGAGCCGCAGAGCGTGCACCTTGAGAACCGGATACTGCGAGGATGGACACACCAGATGTGTCGCATCCGGGCAGACATCGAACCATTTGAAATGGTCTAACTTGGATTTGTT
>CALHWR010000151.1 GCA_938036665.1 uncultured Collinsella sp.
CGTATGGCACGTTCTATAATGCTCCTGTTGCAACCAAAAAGAGGAACGTATGGCTTTTACCGACAAACCCGAAAGCGCAAACGAGGCGCAGGATCATTCTCAGTCGCTCGACGACGGCGGCTTTTTCTCCCTTAATGACGTCATCATGGCAGGCAGGCAACAGCTCACCCGCTCCGAGCACCTCTTGGCTGCCGACACGCGCCGCAACGCCCGTAACCTACTCGCGAGCGCCAAGTTGCTCGTTCTCGTCGTTATCGTCTCGCTTGCCATGGGCGTTGCCGCTTGGGCGTTTTTGGCCTCGCTGAATATCGCGACCGACTATCGCGAGCACCATGCATGGATTTACGCGCTGTTTCCCGTTGTGGGCGTTGCCACCGCATGGGTGTACAAAAACCACGGTCTTGCCGCCAAACGAGGCAACAACCTGGTCATCGACTCCGCTCTGGGCACACGCCTCATCCATATGCGCATGGCCGTCCTCACCTTCGTCTGTTCCACGCTCACGCACCTAACGGGCGGGTCGGCCGGTCGCGAGGGTGCCGCGGTGCAGATTGGTGGCACCATCGCCAGCAACATCTCGAGCCTCGCCCACCTCAAAAAGCATGACCACCACGACCTCATGCTCGCCGGCATCTCGTCGGCCTTTGGCGCCGTATTCGGTTCGCCCCTTGCCGGAGCTTTCTTTGGCATGGAGATGTGCTTTATCGGAAAGATCGACTACACCGCGGGCATCTACTGCCTCGTCGCCTCATTTACCGGCTACTTTACATCGCTCGCCTTGGGAACCGAGTACGAGGCGAATGTCATCGCCAGCGTTCCCAACATGACACCACGGACGGTTGCCATCGTTGTTATCAGCGCCATTATCTTCGGCCTGACGGCACGCCTCTTTGCCTGGTCGGTTCGAACCGTCAAGAGCCTGTACGGTCGCTTTATCACCAATTACCTCGTCCGCGCACTCATAGGCGCACTCGTGGTTTTGGCCGCCTATGCCCTCCTCGACGCCTGGGACTACGCCGGCCTTTCCACGTGGCTTTCCGGCGCCGGATATGCCGGCAACACCACCCTGGCGGACGCAGCCATCAAGTTGGTCGTCACAGCGCTTACCCTGGGCGCGGGCTTCCAAGGCGGCGAGGTCACGCCCCTGTTTGGCATCGGTGCGGCACTCGGTGGCTGGATCGGTTGCCTTACCGGGCTTGACCCCAGTTTTCTGGCGGCTCTCGGCATGCTCGGCGTGTTCTGCGCCGGCCTCAACGTGCCCATCACCACCTGCATGATGGCCATCGACCTGTTCCACGGCACGGCCGCGGGCTTCTTTGTCATCGTCTCGTCGGCGGACACCGCGGCGTGTACCCCGCCCAGCGCATCATCTCACCCAAGCGCCGCTCGCTTATCGTGGACGAGGGTGGTACGGTGGCGGATGCTATCGAGCGCCACAACGACCTGATACAGTAGACGTAAGTATTCGCCGTGCAGCCACAATCGGGGGCAATTCGACCCGAGCGTGACCGCACCGTCATGCCATACGCCGGGAGTCGCCCCATGCACGCAACTGATTTTGGTCGCACGCTCATCATCGCCAATCCTGCCGCCCAGTCGGGCGCCGCGCGCGAGGTTGCCGAGCGCCTGCAGCGCTTTTTGGATATGACCGCGCGCGCATCTCAGTTTGACTTGGTGCTGACCGAACGCACGGGGCACGCCAAGGAGCTTGCCGCACAGGCCCAGGGCTACCGTACCGTTATCGCCCTTGGCGGCGACGGCGTGATCCACGAGGTCGTCAATGGCTTGATGGCGCAAGAAGAAGCGGTCCGTCCCGCCCTTGCCGTCCTGCCCGTTGGCTCCGGCAACGATTTTGCCCAAACGCTCGGTATCGAAGATTTCTCCGGCAAGGATTTTGGCGCGCTGCTCACCTGCGAGCTGCAGCACCAGGATATCGGACGCATTCGCTCATGGAACCCCGCAAGCGGTAGCGGCGAGGCATCCGTCGAGTACTACGACCAGACGCTTTCAGTCGGCCTCGATGCCGCCATCGGCCTGGGCACCACCGAGCTGCGCAAACAGACCGGCTTAACGGGCACTCCGCTCTACACCCTCTCGGGACTTGAGCAGTTCGGCCTGCGCTATCGCAACTACCCCATGACGGTCAGCTTTGACGGCGCGCCCGCCGAGCGCGTGAGGGCGATCATCATGGCAATTCAGCTGGGCCCCACCTATGGCTCGGGTTATCGCATCTGTCCCGATGCCGATCCCTGCGACGGCATACTCGACGTCTGCTACGCCTGCGGCCCCGTCCCACGCGCGGTTGCCCTGCCCATGTTCCTTTCGGCCAAAGACGGCCACCATACCAAACTGCCGCCGATTCGCATGCGCCGCTGCCGCCATGCCGAGCTCACGTTCGAGGAGCCCGACTTCCCCATCCAGGCCGACGGCGAGCCCGTTGTCGCCTCGCGCATCGAGGTCGACATCCTTGCCGGCGCCCTCCACATCTGGCGCCCCACCCGCTAGCCACCCCTAAGTTGCGGTGAAATAGGGACTGTTTATTCAGCTAAAGCCGAAAAACAGTCCCTATTTCACCGCAACTTATGAGGAAGCTATTCGTCGCTGCCCGGTTTGCGACGGTTGGCCTTTTTTATGGCGTTGAAGTGCTTGTCATTGAGCCTGCGCTGGCGAGAGCACTGGGGCACCTTGGTCTTTACGCGTCGGCGCGGTGGACGCCCGCGACGCTCAAGCTCAGCGCGCAGCTTACGCAGGCAGCTACTACGGTTTTGGAACTGACTGCGGCTCTCGCGCGCCGTCACGGTAATTCCCGAAGGGATATGTTTCATGCGCACCGCCGAGTCCGTCGTGTTGACGCCTTGTCCGCCCGGACCCGTCGCGCGAAACACCTGCACCTCGCAATCGCGCGCCAACTCCTCGACCGACATCTCGGCATAGCGTGCATACTCGCGCCATCCCATCTTGTTCTCATCCATATCAACACCTCCCCTCATACAAAAAATGTGACAAAGGGACGGTCCCTTTGTCACATCGCATACCAATCGCTTGTGTTGCGCGCTTAGGCGAAGGTGATCTCGCCGGTCTCGCAGTCCATATCGGCGATACGGGCCAGGCTCTCAACGCGGAAGCCGCGCTCGCGGAGCTTATCACCGCCGCCCTGGAAGCCCTTCTCCACCGCAATGCCAATACCGGACACCTCGGCACCCGCAGCCTCGCAGATCTTGATAAGACCCTCGAGCGCGCAGCCGTTGGCCAAGAAGTCGTCGATGATCAGGACCTTGTCGCCCTCGGACAGGAAGCGCTTGCCAACGATGACCGGGTACTCCTTCTGCTTGGTAAAGGAGTAGATGGTCGTGGCATACTGCTCGCCGTCGAGGTTGATGGACTGGGCCTTCTTGGCAAAGACCACCGGCACGCCGCCAAAGTGCTGGGCTGCAATGCAAGCCATACCAATGCCCGAAGCCTCAATCGTCAGGATCTTGTTGATCTCGACATTCTTGAACAGACGGGCCCACTCGGCGCCCATGTGGTCGAACAGCTCAACGTCGCACTGGTGGTTGAGGAAGGCATCAACCTTAAGGACGTTACCGGCCTTTACGATGCCGTCATGGCGAATACGATCCTCAAGCTCCTGCATGGCGCAACCCCTTCTCGCGGCAACGATACCGCGCGATTAATAAACGTTGTTCGATAGTCTACCACGGACCGACCCCCGCCTGTCCCACAAGCCGCATCGCACCACAAACCAGTCTTTTTGGGACGGCGCGAATACGTGGCAGGCAGCCTCCCAACACGCTAATGGCGGGCGCACATCCTCACCAAACGCACCATGGCGAGCGCAAAACCCACAGCGGCCACAGCCATGAGCACGTAGAACACCGAGCGAAAGCCGAATAAGAACACATCTGGACGGCCTGCAACGAAACTGGTCACGGCCTCGCCCATCGGCACGTCGTGGCCGGCCTTCTCCGCCAGGAACCAGCGATGGTCAAGCACCTCATGGAAGAACTGAGCAGGCTCGATCTGGGAGCGATATTCGCGCGGAATCATACGCACGGTCGGCTCGAACACCTCACGCATCCAGTCGGTGGCCACGATTTCCAGATCCTCGCCCTCACGCCACGTGGAGGCACGGTAGGCGTCAAGGTCGTTGAGCAGACGACGGGCCTGGTTCTCCTGCACGTCAAGGCCGGTGAGGCGCAGCAGCTTGCGGTTGGCGTAGCCGGCGTCCACCACGCGCGGGCGGACTAGCACACGCTTGCCGTCCTCGGCGGTCTTCATTTCCAGCTCGTCCACGTCGAAGCCCAGCTCGTTGAGCTTGTTGACGCGCTGCTCGCTCTTCCACATTTCGTCCGGGTTGAACTTGTCGGTGTCGGTCAGGGCGCTCCACAGCGAGTGGTAGCGGTCGACTAGGCGGTTGCCCACCTCGATCTCATCCACGTCGCCGGGCAGTAGCTTGCCGGACGCCAAATCCATAAGTTCGCCGATGATGTTGGTGCGGGCCAAGTCGATATCGTATTCGCGCTGGCCGTCGGTGAGCTGGGCTTGCAGGTCACCGGTCTCGGCGTCCACCAGGAAGGCG
>CALHWR010000152.1 GCA_938036665.1 uncultured Collinsella sp.
AGCCCAAGGCCTTCGTCGAGGCAGAGAAGGCCGCAGCCGCAGCCGCAGCCGCTCGGGATGCTGCGGCGACCGCCGAGTCTGCAACCGCTGCCGACGCACTCGTCCAGGATGCTACGACTTCCGAGGCCGCTCCCGCCGATGTCGAGCCCGCCGACGTCCGTCCTGGTCGCAGCCATCGTACTGCTGCTAAGCGCACGTCCAAGGCCAAGGCTGCCAAGAAGGGTTCGTCCGAGGATTCCGCCGAGACGACCGCCGATGCATCGACTGATGCCGCCGAGCCCCAGGACGTCGAACAGCCTGCGTCCGAGAAGCCCAAGCGCGGTCGTAAGAAGTCCGCTAAGGCCAAGGCGTCCGAGCAGCAGGCTGATGTCGAAGCGCAGGTCGATTCCGGCGCCGAGGCCAATGACGCCGCTGCGGCCAATGCCGACGCCGCCGCAACCGATGGCGCCGCGCCCGCTGAGGCCGATGACAACGCTCGCCCCAACCGTCGCCAGCACAAGCGCAACGAGGAGCGCAACGAGCGCAAGGACGAGCGCAACAACGACCGTCGCAACCGCCAGCGCGATCGCAAACAGCGCAACAAGGAGCGTAACGCCGCCCCCACCGAGCCCACGCTTTCGCGTGAGGAGCTCGCTGCCATGAAGGTCGCCGAACTTCGCGAGAAGGCCAAGGAGTTCGAGATCGAGACCACCGGCAAGAAGAAAGCCGAGCTCGTCGAGGAGATCTACGTCACCGCCGCGAAGGCCGAGGGCTTCCGCGACATCAAGGGCATCCTGCAGATTCGCCCGGACAGCTCCGGCATCATCCATGCCCATGGCTACATGAAGTCCAACGACGACGCCTTCGTGCCCGCCTACCTCATCCGCTCCGCGCGCCTGCGCACGGGCGACGTCATCGAGGGCTCGCTGCGCCCCTCGCGTGGCGGCGACAAGCGCGCCGGCCTCGCCAAAATCACGACCGTCAACGGTCTGGACCCCGAGCAGATTCGCAACCGCCCCAAGTTTGGTGACCTCACCCCGGTCTATCCCAACGAGCCGCTGCGCATGGAGCACGGCAAGGACTCCATTACCGGTCGCGCCATCGACATCGTGTCGCCGATCGGCAAGGGTCAGCGTGGCTTGATCGTGTCCCCGCCCAAGGCCGGCAAGACCACGATCCTCAAGAAGATTTGCCAGTCTATCTCGATTAACAACCCCGAGGTGCACCTCATCTGCCTGCTCGTCGACGAGCGCCCCGAAGAGGTCACCGATATGCAGCGTTCCATCAAGGGCGAGGTTGTGGCGTCGACCTTCGATATGCCCGCCGACAACCACACTCGCGTGGCAGAGCTCGTCATCGAGCGCGCCAAGCGCATCGTGGAGCTGGGTGGCGACGTCGTGGTGGTGCTCGACTCCATCACGCGTCTTGCCCGCGCCTACAACTTGGCGGCGCCCGCCTCAGGCCGCATCCTTTCGGGTGGCGTCGATTCGGCGGCACTGTATCCTCCCAAGCGCTTCCTGGGCGCAGCCCGTAATATCGAGAACGGTGGCTCGCTCACCATCCTGGCCTCTGCCCTCATCGACACCGGTTCCAAGATGGACGAGGTCATCTTTGAGGAGTTCAAGGGCACCGGCAACATGGAGCTTAAGCTCGACCGCGACCTGGCCGACCGCCGCATCTTCCCGGCTATCGACCCCGTTGCCTCCGGTACGCGTAACGAGGACCTGTTGGTCGACGAGCAGATGCGTCCGTTTGTCTTTGGTCTGCGTCGCATTCTTGCCGGCATGAACAACACCGAGCGCGCAGCCGCATCGTTTATCAAGGGTCTTAAGGGCACCAACACCAACCAGGAATTCTTGGTGCGTTCGGCCAAAAAACACAGCGACTACGAGCAGACGTTCTAGGTTGTCATCCACACGCAGCGATAGTCATCAATGCGATAAAGGGTCGGGGCTTTGAGCCTCGGCCCTTTTCCATATCGCCGCTCCGCGCTTATTTTAACCACAAGACCGACGAGCAGCAGGTTTCCCGTTTCAATCCGACATCGTCGCTTGCAATCGACGGGGCGGTTTCGCATAATAGCTTTTAAGCTTCGCGACGGAAAACGCAGATGAAACGAACCATATACCGTTGCTTTGGGGCATAGCCCCGCTTCATCTTCTCTCGCGCAGCCAACTGAATGATGCGATTTGGGTGCTGGAAGATGGGGAGAGCTCATGGCTTCTTCTGATGCAACACAACGAGCAGTCCTTGCCGGACTTTCGTGCGGGATCGGCCTTGCCGCTCCCGTGGTTATGTATGCCGCGACGCTGCCGTTTTCATCGGTGAACGAGACGGTCGTGGCGGGTGCGGTTCCCTTCGCCGTGGGCGCGGTGGCGGGCGTGGGTATCTATGCCGCCTCGCTGGGTATCTCCGAGTATCGTGCGCAGCGTGAAGAGCGTCTGTTCCAGCCCGATGCCATGGGCGGTGCCGCCAATCTCAATCAGCATCAAAGCGAGTTCAAGACCGCCTCGATTCCAGCTCAGCAGCAGGATGCTACTCCTTACGCTGCGGCTTCTGCTTCTCAGGCTCAGTCGGAGCAGTCTACCTCGGCATTCCTTTCCGGCCTGACTGGTGCGTTCCAGCGCCGTCATGCCGATGATGGTGACCCTACCATCGCTCGAGCCGCAGATGCTATGGACGAGGACGAGGCTTGGTCCATGATCGACAGTATGCTCGACGACGATTCGCCGGTGAGCTGCGACCCTGCACACTCGCGCGACGTCTATCAAGTCGCCATCGACGAGCTCACCAATGGCGGGCAGACCGGCTCCTTCAATCGCGACGACATCGCCGCCGCGGCACGCGCCGTGTCTGGCTCCCAGGCCGCCCCTGCGGGCAGCACGGCGGCTTTCGTGGCACTCGTTGCCAACGCGGCAGCCAATAACGCCTACAACGCTACCTCGGCGGACGCGAACGCTTCTGCCGACAATTCGTACGTTGATGAAGCCATGGCTGCGGACGAGGAGGCCGTTGCCGCCCGACGTGCCGCCGAAAGCTCGCTGTGGGGCGCTCCTGCCCAGCAGCAGGCGGCCGAGGCTGCGCCGTACAATGCAAACCTCGCCAGCATGCCTATCATCTCCGGTGCCGCGGACATCGATCTCGATGACCTCGATGAGCCTGCAGCCATCACCGCATCGATTGATGCCCAAGATCGCATCGACACCGGCGACCTTCCGGACGCCTCGCTCGAGGTTGATGTCCCCATGGCCGATTACTCGGGCCACGAGGACATGTGGGCCGCCGCCACCGCGATTCTGGATGAGATTGACGAGCCTGCTCCTGTTGTAGCGCCCGCTCCCGTCGCTGCCCCTCAGCCTGCTGCACCCGCCTATGTCGGCCGTCACAGCGCTGTGTTCCCCGAGGATACCGCCCGTATCTCGCGCGAGGGCATCGAGCGAGCCGAGGCTATTGCCGCCGGCATTATGGAAAATCGTCGTCACGAGCGCGTCAATCAGATCCTCGAGGAAGAGATCGAGCGCCTGCAGTCCTCTACCGCCAAGCGTACGGGCCGTGCCTATCTGAGCGTTATCGAGGGCGGTACCGCCAGCTTCGCGCCGCTCCGCGCGGAGGCATAACTTCTGCATGGTTAAGATCAATCGAAAATGGGCGGTCGTGACCTGCCTGATGGCGCTCTTGATCTGGGGCAATTCGCTGGTTCCCGGCTCGGGGTCGGGTTCGCTGAGCCTAACGGTCATGGAAGCTATTCGCGGTTTCCTGCACGGCGTGGGACTTCCATATGAATGGGTGACCAACTTTGTTGTTCGTAAGTGCGCGCATTTTACCGAGTATATGGTGCTCGGCATCTTGGCAACGCACGCCTTTGATTTTGAGGGCCGGCGCACCTTTGACGTGCTGCTGCCCACGGCGGTGTTCCTGCTGCTGATTCCCTCGATCGACGAGACGATTCAGCTCTTTGTGCCGGGACGCGCCGGCATGATCACCGATGTGATGATCGACTGCTGTGGTGCGGCAACGGGCGTTGTGCTCCGATATCTCTTACGGTCGCTGATGTGCGCCAAAAAGGCCGCCTAGGACGTATTGATTGGTCCTAGGCGGCCTTTTTTATTTGAGAGCTTATATGAGGCGTGGTGGCGTCGTTCCGTAGGTCGGATTTGCCGGGCGCGCCACGTCCTGTGGGTGCGTCTGCTACTGAAGCGCCTGTGCGCCCAGGGCCAGGCAGCCCATAATGCCCTGCTTGCCCTCGAGGCTGTTGTTGACGATGTAGCTATCGATGTCGGCCATCTCGGGCGTGACGATGTAGCCGTTGAGCATCTCGGCGCACTTCTTGCGTGCGAGCGGCACGATGGGGGTGTGGTCGGCCACGCCGCCACCGATGATGATCTTTTGCGGCGCGTAGCACAGCGTGTAGGTCATGAGCGCCTGCGCCAGATAGCCGGCGAGCAGGCCCATGGCCTCCGGGTCATCGGCCATCTCTCCGGCGCTCTTGCCACCCCAGCGCTTTTTGACGCCGGGACCGGCGATGAGGCCCTCGAGGCAGTTGTCGTGGAAGGGGCAGCCGCTGTGCTCGCCGATGGTGTCGCGCGGGTCGCGCGTGACCAGGATGTGGCCGGCCTCGGGGTGCATTTAGTGCCGGGCCGTCCTTACCCGCGCGGTTTGATTTTATCACGCAGGAACTTGAGGTTCTCAAGCGCCGCGTTAAGCGTCTCGTCTCGCTTGGCAAAGTGGAAGCGGATGAGGTGGTTGACGGGCTCGCGGAAGAAGCTGGAGCCCGGAACGGCGCCCACGCCCACCTTGGAGGCCAGATCCTCGCAGAAGTTGAGGTCGCTGTCATAGCCAAACTCAGAGATGTCCATCATCACGTAGTAGGCGCCCTGCGGCACGTTGTGCGTGAGGCCGATGCTGTCGAGTCCCTGACAGAATAGGTCGCGCTTGGCGGTGTAGAGGTCGAGGACCTCCTGGTAATAGCTGTCGTCGAAGTTGAGGGCGGTGACGACGGCCTCTTGCAGGGGAGCGGCGGCGCCTACGGTGAGGAAGTCGTGGACCTTCTTGATGCGCTCGGTGATTTCGGCAGGGGCGATAGTGTAGCCCAGACGCCAGCCGGTGATGGAGTAGGTCTTGGACAGCGAGCTGCAGCTGATGGTTCGCTCGAACATGCCGGGCAGCGTGGCCATATAGACGTGCTCGTGGGGCGCGTAGACGATGTGCTCGTATACCTCGTCGGTGATGCAGTAGGCGTCGTACTTTTTGCACAGGTCTGCGATAAAGGTGAGCTCCTCGCGGGTAAAGACCTTGCCACAGGGGTTGGACGGGTTGCATAGGACGATTGCCTTGGGATCGTTGTCTCGGAAGGCTGCCTCGAGGACCTCACGGTCGAAGTCAAAGGTGGGCGGGTTGAGCGGCACATAGATGGGCTCAGCGCCCGAGAGGATCGTGTCGGCGCCGTAGTTCTCGTAGAACGGCGAGAAAATGACGACCTTGTCGCCGGGGTTTGTGACCGTCATCATGGCGGCCATCATGGCCTCGGTGGAGCCGCAGGTGACCACGATGTTCTCGTTGGGGTTGATCGGCATGCCCATAAAGTGCTCCTGCTTGGTGGCAAGCGCCTCGCGCATGGCCTGGGAGCCCCAGGTGATGGAGTACTGGTGGTAAAGCGGCTTGGGGTCGGTGGCAATGGTGCTGAGGCTATCGAGCAGCTGCGCCGGGGGATCGAAATCGGGGAAGCCCTGCGACAGGTTGACGGCACCATACTTGTTGGAGATGCGCGTCATGCGGCGGATGGCCGAATCGGTAAACGCCGCCGTGCGGTTGGAGAGTTCTTTCATGCCTATCCTTTCGAGCATTGGGTGGAGCAAGTTTACTCCTATGGAATCGATGGGATTTGCTTGAAATGGTCTCGAAAAACTCTTTTCAAAATTCTTGAAAATTGGGGCTTGCATCGCGTGGCGTTCCTTGCAATAATAGTCGAGCGCGAAGCGCACAGGACACGGTGGGTGTAGCTCAGTTGGCTAGAGCGACGGGTTGTGGTCCCGTAGGTCGAGGGTTCGAGTCCCTTTACCCACCCCAGTTCTTGCTTCGTGTTGATATCGGGTCGTTAGCTCAGTTGGTAGAGCAGGGGACTCTTAATCCCAAGGTCCAGGGTTCGAACCCCTGACGGCCCACCAAAGCATGTTAAGACGGTCAATCTCGGTTGGCCGTCTTTTTTATTAACCTCGCATGGGGCCGAACCCGTAAGGGCGCAGACGCTTTACAAGTCGAGCCTGCCCTGGGGGTCGGTGAATCCGTCTGTACCCTCCTTGAGCTTTTTCTCGTCTGCTTTCACGCGACGTTCGAGCTTCTTTGTATCTTCGGCAGGCGGTAGGTTCTCGGGTACAATTCCGCGGTCGATGAGGCTGCCACGCACGCTTGTGTTGTTCTCGACGTGCTCTTGCTTGATCTGGTCCAGACCGTACAGGTCGTGTTCCTCGGCGTTGAAGGCCGTCATCGAGTTCGTAAGGTCCTTTGCTTTGATGAGAACATCGGCTAGCCTGTCCGCCAATGCCGAGCTCTTGGATACGCCGAGCTGTTGCTTCATTTCCGCCGTGCTTCTGCCGCCGAATAACGCTTCATCGCCCTTCGACTTGATGATCGCGAATCCTTTGGAGTCCACGCCGCGTTTGAACGCAATACCCGAGAGCTGTTTCTCTGAATCAGATAGCGAGTGGCGCGCCTGCAAGCGCTGAATCTCTGCGAAGCGCTGCTCTATGAGCTCTTGGCGGCGCGTCTGCACGGCGAAGTACGCCTGTGCGAGCGCGATTTCTTGCTTGTTTGAATCTCCGTTCTGGGCGATTAAATAGCATGCATAGCGCGTAAGTTTGTAGTCTTTAACTGCGCGAGCGGCGACACCGGCAGTTACCATTTTCGTGGTGTCACGAAAATGGGAATCAACTGGAGTTTTGTTTGTTTCGCACGAGACTTTTGCCCTCTTAACAACTTCGGCAAAGTTCTCCCATCGAGTGTACCCCATGGGTTCCATTAAATCGCGTGCGAGCCAATACTCAACGCCTTCTTCCACATTGGCGTAGCTATCAAGTTCGACACGCCACTTCTCGATATCTCTACTGTCCATATCTCCTCCTCGCTGGTCTATTGTCTATGCGGGCTTTGCCCGCTCTGTATTCAGAATTAGGATACGCTGCCGTGCGGACACGAATGGGCCCCGTGCCACTTCGAGTTCACGGGGCCCATAGATATCGATTAGTTGTGTTTTGCTTTAGATAGGTGTCCAGTTTAATTCGCTCGATAGTGCGATCCGAGACTTTCGGTTCGCTTGCGCATGGCTTTGACCATTTCCTGTGCTAGTTGAATCTGCGATTGCAGGCGGGCGAGGGCTGCGATTTCGCTGTCATTGGCGTGTGGCTTGCTCAGCGCCGTTGCCTCGTCTTGCAGGCTTTCAAGCTGTTGCAGAGCCTTGGATAGACCTGCTTCGGTCCTGTTGATCATGCAATAGGTACTCATCGTGTGCTTAAGGCTGCGTGTCAGGCGTTCGGCATCTGTTGTGGCAATGCCGTACTGGGGGAGGGCGATATCCGCCTTCGGGGCCACCTCAGGTGCATTCTGTGCTGCCTGGGCTGCCGATGCGCCCGCGATGCGTCCGAACACGATGCCGTTGGCGCTTGACAAGCCACCAATGCGGTCGGCGCCGTGCATGCCGCCTGTCGCCTCACCGCAAGCGTAGAGGCCCTCAACGCCCGTGTGCGCGGTCTTATCGATCTTGATGCCGCCATTAGCGGCGTGGGCATACATCGCAACGCGCATCTCGTCAGTCGGGGCGATGCCGTGCTCGTCTTGCAGCCAGGTGGCAAAGGTCTGCACAAACTCTGGGACATCCTCGCGGGGGAAGTCGTAGTGGAGTGCCAGGCCTTCGACACCTGCCTGATCGATGACGAGATCGATAGCGCGGGAGGCCAAGCGTGACGTGAAGGGACCATATCCAGAGCGCTGCTCGAGCAGGTCGTCCAGCTTGTTGTCGGCAATATCTACCGGCTGGTCAACATGTACGTAGCGCCAGGTTTTCTCGTTGAAGACCAGGTTGCGCTTGGGCTCGATGAAGCCGGGCATCATCTGCATGAACTCTATATTAGTAAGTGTTGCGCCGTGCGCCAGCGCGATGGCCTGCGAGGAGCTGAGCACATCAGCCGACGTAAGGCTGCGCTCGAACAGGCCACCTGTGCCACCGGCTGCGATGATCGTGGCCTTGGCAGCAAAGGGCACGATTCGATTTTCGGTGAGGTCGTAGAGCACGGTTCCGGTTATTCTGCCGTTCGTGTCCTCAACAAGGTCGATAAGCTCATGGCGGGGGAGCAGACGAATGCCGAGCGACTCGAGCCGGGCCGTCAGAGCGTCCTCAAGGGGCTTGCGGGTGAGGCCGCGCCACATGCGCGTTTTGTGGTCAAAGCAGGGGATAAACTGCTTTTGCTGAGCGCTCTCAGCGCTTTGCGGACGCTGGAGCTCAACGCCCAGGTCTTGCTCGAGCCATTCAATTGCCTGGGGAATGCCGTGCACAAACGTCTGGACAAGCTCGAGGTCGGCGACACCGCCGCCGACGGTCTGGATGGTGTCGATGAGGTCCTGCTCGTCGCCCTCGTCGACGGGGCCAATAAGGCCCAGACCCCAGGTGCCCGGGAAGAAGCTCGATCCACTCATAGTCTTGCCGGCGCTTGCCACAGCGACGGTTGCGCCCGTGCGTGCCGCTTCGAAGGCGGCGCAAAGGCCCGCAATGCCAGATCCAATTACCAGTACATCAGTCGATTCCATCGGATTCCTTTCTCGTCTGGCGCATTGTCGCACGGGTGATCGGCAATGGGGCCGCAAAGACTCGGCAAATCGGTAAAGGGCAAATATGACAGGTGGGCGTCGTGGACGCTCTGACGCTCCATCTCATCACATCTCGTATTTCGCCCCAACTGATATATCGGCATTAGCTATCCTGCGACAGCGCAAACAAAAAGAGCCGCTACCCGGGTGGGTAGCGGCTCCAAAGCTCAACTATGTGAGCATCGCGCGGGCGCGATTAGGCCTTGAGGGCCTCCTCGACGGCGACAGCGCAGGCGACGGTGGCACCGACCATGGGGTTGTTGCCCATGCCGATGAGACCCATCATGTCGACGTGCGCAGGCACGGAGGAAGAACCGGCGAACTGGGCGTCGGAGTGCATACGGCCCATGGTGTCGGTCATGCCGTAGGAGGCAGGGCCGGCGCCCATGTTGTCCGGGTGCAGGGTACGGCCAGTGCCGCCACCAGAAGCGACGGAGAAGTACTTCTTGCCAGCCTCGAGGCGCTCCTTCTTGTAGGTGCCAGCGACGGGGTGCTGGAAGCGCGTGGGGTTGGTGGAGTTACCGGTGATCGAGATGTCGACGTTCTCGTGCCACATGATGGCAACGCCCTCGCGGACGTCATCGGAACCGTAGCAGTTAACGGCAGCGCGGGGACCATCGGAGTAGGGGATGGTCTCGACGACCTTGAGCTCGCCCGTGTAGTAGTCGAACTGGGTCTTCACGTAGGTGAAGCCGTTGATGCGGGCGATGATCTGAGCGGCGTCCTTGCCCAGACCGTTGAGGATAACGCGCAGCGGCTTCTTGCGAGCCTTGTTGGCGTTCAGAGCCAGGCCGATAGCGCCCTCAGCGGCGGCGAAGGACTCGTGGCCAGCCAGGAAGGCGAAGCACTCGGTGTCGTCGGAGAGCAGCATAGCGCCCAGGTTGCCGTGGCCCAGACCGACCTTGCGGTCCTCGGCGACGGAGCCGGGAACGGTGAAGGCCTGGATGCCCTCGCCGATGATGGCGGCAGCCTCAGAAGCGGTCTTGGCGCCACGCTTGACAGCGAGAGCGCAACCGAGGGTGTAGGCCCACTCGGCGTTCTGGAAGGCGATGGACTGGGTGTTGTTGACGATCTCACGCGGGTTGAAGCCCTTGTCGGTGCAGATCTGCAGAGCTTCCTCGAGGGAGGCGATGCCGTTGTCGGCGAGGCACTTGTTGATCTTGTCAGCGCGGCGCTCGTAACCTTCGAACGTAACAGTCATAGTTATTTCCCTCCCTTTCTACTCGTGAACCGGGAACACGCTGGCGACGGAGTGAGTCTCCTCGTCGGTGCGCGGGTCGATGTACTTGGCAGCGTTCTCCCACTGACCATAGTGGCCCATAGCGCCAGCGATGGCCTCCTCGGGGGTCTTGCCGGCCTTGACGGCGTCGGTGAACTTGCCGAGGTTCAGGAACTCGAATGCGATGATCTCGTTCTTGTCGTTGAGAGCCATGCGGGTGACGTAGCCCTGAGCGAGCTCGAGGTAACGAGCGCCCTTGGCCTTGGTGCCGAACATGGTGCCGACCTGAGAGCGAAGGCCCTTGCCGAGGTCGTCGAGGGAGGCGCCCACGGGCAGGCCGCCCTCGGAGAACGCGGTCTGGCTGCGGCCGTAAACGATCTGCAGGAAGATCTCGCGCATAGCAACGTTGATGGCGTCGCAGACGAGGTCGGTGTTGAGGGCCTCGAGGATGGTCTTACCGGGAAGGATCTCGGAAGCCATGGCGGCAGAGTGGGTCATGCCGGAGCAGCCGATGGTCTCCACCAGAGCCTCTTCGATGA
>CALHWR010000153.1 GCA_938036665.1 uncultured Collinsella sp.
GGTGTGCGAGGTCTGCTGCGACGTGTGCCCCAACCGCGCCAACGTGGCAATTAAGGTGCCGGGCCTGGCCAAGCATCAGGTCGTCCATGTCGACGGCATGTGCAACGAGTGCGGCAACTGCGCCGTGTTCTGCCCCTACCAGGAGGGTCGTCCCTACAAGGACAAGCTCACCCTGTTCTGGAGCGATCAGGACATGGAGAACTCCGAGAACGAGGGCTTCCTGGCCGTGGACGAGGACCACTTTAAGGTTCGCGTCGCCGGCACGGTCCGCACCGTCTCGGTCGATGCCGTCAACACCGGTCTGCCCGAGGCCGTCCGCCTGACCATCAAGGCCGTGCGCGACAGCTATCCGTATCTCCTTAAGAAATAGGCGAGTCTCTTATGGCCAAATCCATTCAACATAACGTGGCCTACGTTGCCTGCGGAAGCGGTTGCGCCTCCGCAGGCGGCGACGCCCGCTGCAGCGAAGGCTGCATTGGCTGTGGCGCCTGTGTCGCGGCCTGCCCCCACGGTGCCATTGCGCTGGTCGATGGCATCGCCCGCGTGGACCGCTCCAGGTGCACGGGCTGTGGCCTGTGCGGCATGGCGTGCCCGCAGCGCGTGATTGCCTTCGTTCCCGGCTACCAGAACATCCTGGTGCGCTGCAACAACACCGACAAGGGCGCCATTGCGCGCAAGATCTGCGACACGAGCTGCATCGGTTGCGGCATGTGCGCCAAAAAGTGCCCTGCCGGCGCTATCCGCATCGAGGACAACTGCGCCCATATTGATGGCGCGGATTGTCTGTCGTGCGGCATGTGCGCCGTCGTCTGCCCGCATGGCGCCATCCACGACCGCACCGGCATAGCCGCCGGCGTGTAGAAGGGAATCACCATGGCACAGGAATTCACTTTTACCGTTAACGGCGTCGAGCGCACGACGACCCAAAACAAACCGTTGCTGCGCTACCTGCGCGACGACCTGCACATTCACTCCGCCAAGGACGGCTGCTCCGAGGGCGCGTGCGGTACCTGCACCATCCACGTGGACGGTGCGGCCGTCAAGGCGTGCGTGCTGACCACCGCCCTTGCCGCCGGCCGCAACATCGTGACCGTCGAGGGCCTGCCCGAGGACGTGCGCGAGGCCTTTGTGTACGCCTTTGGCGCCGTGGGTGCCGTGCAGTGCGGTTTTTGCATCCCCGGCATGGTCATGGCGGGTGCCGCGCTCATAGCCGAGGATCCCGAGCCCACCGAGGAGCAGATCAAGTACGCCATCCGCGGTAACGTCTGCCGCTGCACCGGCTACAAGAAGATCATCGAGGGCATTTCGCTGGCAGCTGCGGTGCTCCGCGGCGAAAAGCAGATCGACGAGGACCTGGAGCGCGGCGACGACTACGGCGTGGGCAAGCGCGCCTTCCGTATCGACGTGCGCAAGAAGGTGCTCGGCGAGGGCAAGTATCCCGATGACATCGACGAGCTCGATCAGCCGGGTCTGACCTACGCCAGCGCCGTGCGCTCCAAGTATCCGCGCGCCCGCGTGCTCTCCATCGATACCTCCAAGGCCGAGGCCCTGCCCGGCGTGGTGGGGATCCTGCGCGCCGAGGACGTGCCGGTCAACCAGGTCGGCCACCTTATCCAGGACTGGGACGTCATGATCGCCCAGGGCGATATCACCCGCTGCGTGGGTGACGCCATCGTGCTGGTGGTTGCCGAGGACGAGGCGACGCTCGAGAAGGCCAAGAAGCTCGTAAAGATCGATTACGAGCCGCTGAAGCCCGTGCGCAACATTGTCGAGGCCAGGGCTGCCGACGCCCCGCGTCTGCACGACAGCTTCTTTGCCTTTGGCAACACGGTGGAGCTCAAGGACAACGTGTGCCAGAGCCGCCATGTGACGCGCGGCGACGCCGCCAAGGCGCTGGCAGAGAGCGCGTTCACCGTGACGCAGCGCTTTACCACGCCCTTTACCGAGCATGCCTTCTTGGAGCCCGAGTGCGCCGTTGCCTTCCCGTACAAGAACGGCGTCAAGGTGCAGTCGACCGACCAGGGTGCCTACGACACACGCAAAGAGTGCGCCCACATGTTTGGCTGGGACAACGAGCCCGAGCGCGTGGTCGTCGAGACCATGCTCGTGGGTGGCGGCTTTGGCGGCAAGGAGGACGTGTCCATCCAGCACTTGGCCGCGCTCGCCGCCTATAAGTTCCAGCGTCCTGTGAAGTGCAAGCTCACACGTGCCGAGTCGCTCGCTTTCCATCCCAAGCGCCACGCCATGGACGGCACCTTTACGCTGGGCTGCGACGCCGAGGGCAACTTTACCGGCCTGGACTGCGAGATCAACTTTGACACCGGCGCCTACGCGTCGCTGTGCGGCCCGGTGCTCGAGCGCGCCTGCACGCATGCCGTCGGCCCCTACAAGTACCAGAACACCGACATTCGCGGCTTTGGCTACTACACCAACAACCCGCCCGCCGGCGCGTACCGCGGCTTTGGCGTTTGCCAGTCCGAGTTTGCGCTCGAGAGCTTGATCGACTTGCTGGCAGAGAAGGTCGGCCTGGACCCGTGGGAGATTCGTTACAGAAACGCCATCGAGCCGGGCGAGGTTTTGCCCAACGGCCAGATTGCCGATTGCTCCACGGCGCTTAAGGAGACGCTGCTCGAGGTCAAGGATGCCTACTATGCGCATCCCGGACACGCCGGTATCGCCTGCGCCATGAAGAACGCCGGCGTGGGCGTGGGCCTGCCCGATGCCGGCCGCTGCAAGATTCGCGTCGAGGATGGCGTGGCCGTGGTCTATGCCGCCACGTCCGACATCGGCCAGGGCTGCAACACCGTCTTTTTGCAGGACGTTGCCGAGGCCTGCGGTCTGCCGCTGAGCTGCATCGCCAACGGCGAGTGCTCTACCGAGAACGCTCCCGACTCCGGCACCACGTCTGGCTCGCGTCAGACGGTCGTGACCGGCGAGGCTGTGCGCGGCGCCGCTTTCCTGCTGCGCGATGCCATGGTTGGCATCGAGGCCGGCAAGCCTGCGCCCGCCGCTCCCGTGAGCGCGCATGGCGACGGCGT
>CALHWR010000154.1 GCA_938036665.1 uncultured Collinsella sp.
CTCGGCAATGCCCTCGGCGCCCTCGGCCCAAAGTTGCGCCGGCGTGGTGCCAAAAGCCATGGCAAAAGCCAGGAACGCCACCAGACCGCGCTTGGCTACGCCACGGGCAATCGCTCCATACGGACGCCACGAGGCGCGCTGGCACTCGTCCTCAAACATATCCATTTGTCTCCTACTGTCTGCACTTGGAGCATTGCCCAGCGGCTGCCCCACGTCATCGCGCACATTGCGCTCGAGTACCCCCATCGGGGTCCCCCTTCCCTCCAGAGCCCAACGCGTACCGGCGGCTTGCGCCGCGGCCGCGTACAAGATGGGAGGCGATCCGACTTAACCTTACCGACCCGGGCGCGCCGTCCGATCTGCAACGCGACCATCCCGGGCCAAGAGGAATTACGGTTACTGGTACAGCCGGGGACTTGCACCCCGATTCTCCCAAACGCACAGGAAAACCGCGCATTCGTGCGTCTCCGCACCACCATCTAGGCCATCGATTATTACTGTCGATATGGTAGCACGCAAAAGGGGCCCGCACACAGGCGAAGCCCAAGGTAAAAGCTATGGTTTGCGATAGAAAAGAGTGTGGATGGGACGCTGAGCAAAATGCTCCGCTATCCTGCGTCCCCGGGGAATCGCTAATGCTTGCCACCGTGGCTGTTACGCCAGATCTCGCGGCCCAGCATCAGCGCCAGCGCCAGCGCACTCACGTAGCCCATAAAGCCAATGACCGGGATACCAAACACAACCGGCTCGATGCGCGCGTAGTACACCACCGACGAACCGATAAACAGGCCGGCGATCACAATTGCCATCGACATGCGGTCGATAATTCCACCCAGCTGTCGCAGCGCCTTATCGCTGCTCATAATCTGCGTGTTCACCTTAAGCTGGCCGCGCGTGAGCATACGCGACGCCAAGCCCAGATACTCGGCCGCCTCGAGCGAGCCTTTTGCCGCGCGATAGCTGCTCGCGGCAAGATCGCGCCCCATTTCGCGGACGCGCGCATAGGTGCTTTTCTCGTTTTTGATGTGCGTCTGGATGATCTGGATCATGTTGACGTTGGGCATGTACTCGGTCAGCAGGCCCTCGAGCGTCACCATGCCGCGGGCGAACATCGTCACCACGCTCGGCAGCTCAACGTCGTTTTTGCGCGCCAGATTAAGCAGCGAGGTCAAAAACTCGCCGATATCAAGATCCTTAAGGTCGAGGCCCGCAAAGTCGGCGACGATAAAGTCCAGGTCGGACAAAAAGGCCGAATGGTCGAGCTCGGCAGAATCGCCGCGCGTCACGGCAAAGCGCATGAGCGAATCCTTGAGCTTGGGCACGTCGCCCTCGGCCACGGCGAAAATCATGTCCTTAACGATACCGCGGTCGTGGCTCGACATGCGCCCGACCATGCCCAGGTCGATAAAGTAAACGACGCCGTCCTTGAGAATGATGTTTCCCGCATGCGGGTCGGCATGGAAAAAGCCATCATCGAGCACCTGCGTCGAATAGTCCTCGACAATCGCCGAACCGATTTTTTCCAGGTCATAGCCCTCGGCCACCAAGCGCTCGGGATCGGCAATCGAGATGCCGTCGACGTAATCCATGACCACGACATGCTCGGTGCACAGATCCAGATAGGACTTGGGGCACGTCACGCCATGGATGCTCTTATGGAACTCATAGAAATCGTTGAGGTTTTTGGCCTCGGCCAAAAAGTTGGTTTCCTCGCGAAACGAGGTCCACAGCTCTTCGACCACGCCGTGCAGGTCAACAAACTGGTCGGTGTTGACGAACTTTGAGACGATACGCACCACCGAACGGATGATGTCGATATCCTGAGCCATCACCTGCTGCGCGCCGGGGCGCTGCACCTTAACGGCCACGTCCTCGCCGGTCACCAGGCGGGCACGGTGTACCTGCGCGAGCGACGCGCTTCCGAGCGGATTGGGGTCGATCGCGTCGAACATCTGCCCCAGGCGCTGGCCGTACTCCTCTTCCAGACACCGGAGCACTACCTCATACGGCACCGGCTCTACATCGGAGCGCAGACGACGCAGCTCGTCGCAAAACCGCTGCGGCAAAATCTCGGAGCGGTTAGCCAGAATCTGCCCCATCTTGACGAACATAGGGCCGAGCTCTTCAAGCAGACGACGCAGGCGCACCGGCGTGAGGTTGTCCCACACGCGATACTTTTTGATCAGGCGAACGATCTGCCCAATGCGCTCACGACGACCTGCCGGCGTGAGCTGGTATTCCTCATCCGGCGCCATCGCGTCGGGCTCCTCGGGGACCATATCGACAGCGCGCGGCTTCTTGCGAGCGCCCGAGACGGCGGCATCGACCTCGTCGACAACCGCCGCCTCGTCACCCAAGGGATCTTGATTGTTGTAATCGGTGGTGGAATCTGCCATCTGCGCTACTACTCGGCCCCTTCGGCATCCTCTGCATCGTCGGGCTCAACAGACTCGACGGGCACCGAAGTCACGTTGTCCTCGACCGAATCGACGATGTCGCGCACATGGGCCAGGAAGGCCGTACGCTCGGGGGCGGTCATAACGCGGACGCGCGCCAGGATGAGCTCATCGAGCACGCGCTGCGCCGCAGTCTCGCCCTGCATGCCCAGGCGCTCGGTCAGGTCGGAGATGGTGCCACCCGCCTGCTCGAACATATCGGACACGCTGCGGGCGATATCGGGGGTGCCGGCATCCTTGCGGACCTGCTCGCCCTTGGTACCGAGGTCGTCGAGAACCTTCTTGCCGCCCTCGACGGCAACGGCGGCGGCGCCGAAGCCCACGTTGATGGCACCGTTAACAAGCTGATCGAGTTTCATAACCATGGTTGGCTCCAATCATGAACAACTGCATTGGACTTCTTGTACCCAAGATTGAGTGAACGACACAAAATCGTTTTACCGCCAAGATAGAAATCGAGCGGGCCAAAGCCTTTGACGGCGTTTGCCCCGCTCGTTCGCTGCAAGGTTGCCTTTACCTTACGTTGTCGTTCATCGCGAAGGAGTTCTTCATGGCACAGCTCGTGGTGTAGAGCACCTTGCCCAACAGAGCATCGGTCTCCACCCGCACGCGCTCGGCAAACTCCTCGTTGGCGCGGGCGAGCTCGGCGGGCACCTCGGCTTCGGGCAGCGCGGCCACGGCGGCATCGACGTCGTGAATCTGCTTGTGGCCCATGCCGCCGACCTTCTCCTGATAATCCTCGACCGCGCGACCGCACTCATGGAAGCGAACATCGGCCAGGGCACCGATCAGGCGGTTGGCCCAATAGAAATTCTCGGACGTCACGCGAGCCTGCGTGCCGGCATAGTACTCGGGCATGGTCTCGACGTTGGCGTACAGCGGCACGAGCGCGTTAAACGAGTTGGAGCCAAACGCCATCCACTGCACGGCGCGATATGCCGGCTGCGCATAGGGGCGCAGTTGCAGCACGGCGAGCTGGCTGTTGCGGTTGATGCCGATGGGACGATAGGCGCCGCGCGTGGCGGGCGTGCCCTTGCTGCCGTAGCAGTCGTACTCCGTGCCCTGGTAGTGGCTCGAAAGCACGTACTTGATGTCCTCGATGGTCACCTTGCGCTCAGGCACGCGGCTCCAGGGGATGTCGTCGCTCTCGGGCGTGTAGTCGGCGTCGGGGCCGTCCCACACATCGCTGGGGTTGAGGCAGCGCTGCATGTACCAGGCACGCGGTGTGTTGTAAACGTGGTCACTGTCGCTGTGCGAGCCAAAGGCCTCGCGCGGGTTGAAGACCGTCGCCGGACCGTCGCCCTCGACGCCCAGCGTCAGGTCCAGATGCCACTCGGCCATCCAGGAGCGCAGGTCGGCGGAACACATGTGATCGGCCTGGGCGCCCTCGGCGTCGTCCAGGTCAAAGCTATCGATACCCAGCTGGTTGGGCATGGTCACATAGGCGTCATCGGGCACGCGCTTGGCAATCCAGTGGTGGCCACCGATAGTCTCAAGCCACCAGATCTCGTCAACGTCACTAAAGGCGATGCCGTTGTTCTCGTAGGTACCGTAGCGCACGAGCAACTCGCCCAGAATGCGCACACCGTCGCGGGCAGACTTGGCGTACGGCAGCACCAGGGTCACCATATCCTCCTCACCCAAGCCGCCGGGCTGCGCCGGAACATAGCCGTCCTCGCCCTCGTTGCCCCTGGCGGGCACGTAGTCCACGAGCGGATCGGCGCCGCGGACGCGCTCGTTGGTGGTGAGCGTCTCGGTTGCGGACATGCCAACATTGAGCTCGTTGAAGCCGGCCTCGGCCCAAATGCCATGACCCGGGACAACGTCGGGGACGCTCGTGTAGCGCATGGGGTTGTCGGGCAGCTCAACGGTCAGGTGGCTCAGGACACTCGTGTAGACACGCGGCTGCTCGTCGGGATGCACCACGCGCATGCGCTTGGGCTCAAACACCCCGTTGGACGAGTCCTCATTGCGGGCAACCAGCGTCGACCCGTCGTAGCTCGCGTTCTTACCAACCAAAATCGTTGTGCACGGCATGCGCATCCTCCTTGAGCGAAGAAATCAAACGGCAACAGTGTATCGCTTCGGCGCAAAAAGGGCGAAACCACGGCCACAGCAACCCCTGTGTGCAAAAAATGCCAAATATGAGTACTGACACCAATTTAGTAGCAGCTATTTTGCCGGGCGCGGGCGTCGAAAATCTACATTTGTATAAAAGTTAGACTATGTAATTCCTCAAAGGTCCAATAAAATAGGCTCCCTATCGATACTAAATATCGTTAGAGAGCCAAAATGACCTAAATTATATGTGACTAGCTTGGCAGCAGTACTCATATTTGGCATTTTTTGCACACGGCGTGTCACGGGAGTATATATCTAACCCCCTAATCAGCCAAAAATGCCTAGTTCAATGCGCGCTCCGCCGCCTCGATTACGTGTTTGGCGAGAATCGCCGTCGTTACAGCGCCCACGCCACCCGGCACGGGAGTAATTGCGCCAACAATCGGCTCCACAGCGTCAAAATCAACGTCACCGACCAGCTTGCCAGCAGCCTCGTCCCAATTAATGCCAACATCGATGACTGTCTGGCCCTCGCGAACCGCATCCGCGCCAATCGTGCGCGCACGTCCAACCGCGGCAACAACAATGTCGGCAGCACGGCACTCGGCAGCCAAGTCGCGCGTATGCGTATGGCACGTCGTCACTGTGGCATTGCGAGCCGTAAGCATGGCGGCAACGGGACGGCCAATCACCAGCGATCGACCGACCACCGCAACCTTGGCACCGTCCAGTTCCACGCCATAATGGTCCAGCAATGCCAGCACCGCTTCCGCTGTGCAGGGAGCAAAGCCCTCGCCACGACCCGAAAGCGTGGTAAGCAGCGAGGCAGGCGTCATAGAGTCAACATCCTTGGCGGGATCGAGCGCCGCGGCAACTGCATCCTCGTCAAGACCGGCAGGCAGCGGGCGAAACATCAGACAACCGTGAACAGTGGGGTCGGCATTGATGTCCTTAATAGCCGCCAGCAGCTCATCCTGCGAAACATCGGCAGGCAGCAATACGCGACGAGCTTCGATGCCCACCTTTTCGCAGCGCTTGAGTGCACCACGCTCGTAGGACAGGTCGTCCTCGCGCTCGCCCACGCGAACGATGGCCAGCGTCGGCACAACGCCGCGCTCGCGCAGGGCGGCGCAGCGAGCGACGAGCTCCTCGGTCAAAGCACGGGCAACGGGGGCCCCTTTAAGCAGCTCGGCCATGGCTATCCCCTCTTCCTGGCGGCATCTGCGGCACGGCGCGCCAGAGCATCGGCGCGCGGAAGCCACGTATCCAGCAGCTCATCGCACGCCGCCTCGAGCTCCTCGGCGCGGGCACGATCCTTCATAGACGTGGTGTTGGCGAAGAGTGTCAGGCTTGCGCCCTGCATGGCGGCGCGGCAGAATACGGCGCCGCACGCCACATCGGACAGCAGCTGTCGGGAGCCCTTGTCCGCCATGTCCTCGAGCAGCGCCAGCGCACGACCGCAGGCGTCCATAATGCGGTACGGTGGCATGGCCGCCACGTGCAACGCGTCCTGAATCGCCGCAGGTCGAGCCGGGTTCTCGCGCGGAATACCGTACGCAGCGGACACCTGGCCGTACGCACGAACGTCCTCGGCGACCAGACCCACAAGTTCCTGTGCCAAATCATCCGCCTGGGCAAATGCGCGCGTCAGATCGTCTGCGCGATCGGAAAGCGCGGGATTGGTCGCCCCATAGCGAGCGACCATCCCGCATAACGAAGCGCCCAGCGCGCCCACAAAGGCGCTCGCGCTACCGCCGCCGGGAACCGGCTC
>CALHWR010000155.1 GCA_938036665.1 uncultured Collinsella sp.
GGTCGAGCGCTTCCATGACAAGCTCGATCAAAATCTCGGCGCCCTTGGTGTTGACCTGGAAAAAAGACGGGGCAGACAAGCGCATCTGACCCTCGGCGATATTCTCGGTCCATGAGCCCTCTCCGGCGAGCATTTCGACCTTGGAGACACGGCGGGCCTTCTTTTCGCCCTTGCTCATCACGCGCACGATGCTCGTGGGATGAGCGGCGTCCGCCAGCACGCGGGAGACCTGCGAGCGCGGAAAAGAGCCTGTGGGCGTCCAGAGTGCGACCTCGAGTGCCTTGGTACGGCGCGATGCACGAATGCCCACGCGTTCGAGTCCCAAGTCATGGCTGCCGCTTAGATAGTTGAGTGCGCCGACGACCGATTTGAGCGCCTTCGGGAAGCGCTTATCGAACAGCGGGCACGCATCGACGGTCACGATTTTGCTGGGGTCGACACCGTGCATGCCAAGGCGCACGCGACCGTTGACGACGGTCGGTTCGAGCTCGATTTTATTGCGGTAGCCCCAGTCGTCCTTGGTGTGGCAGATGGGCTGTACCAACTCATCGACCTGCTCAGGAGCGAACTTGCCGATGCGCTCGAGCGTGGAGCGCAGGTTTTGCTCCTTGGCGGCGAGCTGTGCCGTGCGTGAGAGATTGCCCCACGAACAACCGCCGCAGATGCCAACGAAGGGGCAGGGGGGCTGAATGCGATCGGGGCTCGGCTCCAGAATCTCGGTCGTGCGGGCGCGCATGAACGACTTGCCGTCCTGTACGACCTCGGCCTCGACGGTGTCGCCTGCCACGGCGCCCTGCACAAAGACGGCCTTGCCGTTGTCGGCGTGCGCCAGCCCGTCGGCGCCGTAGGTCATCGATTCTATATTGAGCTTCATATCCCTGCCTGTCATTCGCGTTGTTATTCGCACCATGGTAGCAGGGAAAAGCGCCCCGCATCCGAGGCTTTCCTCAAATGCGGGGCGCTTCTACAAACTGCTTCTACAAACGACTATTTCGTCTTACCGGTAATGAGCGTCTTAAGACCCAGGCCGATCAGGCCCAAGCCCATGCGCACGCGGCCGGGGCGATGGCGCTCGATGGCCTTGGTCTTGCCGACGGGTTTCTCGCGGCGGGCGCTTGCATGGGGCGCGGACTTGACGGTCTGCGGCTGAGGCTGGGGCTGGGGCGTAGGCTCGGGTTCGGATTCCAGGTCGGGTTCAATGACGGTTGCCTGGACCGCCTGGACCTTGGGAACGTCCGCCTGGGGCTTGGGCTTGGGGCCCAGAACAGGTGCGGATTCCGGTTTTGCTTTGGCGACGGGCTCCGAAGCCACGGCTGCGGACTCGGCGTTGCGATAAGCGCGCTCCAACAGGAACTCCTGCGAGTTAAAGGGCTTCTCACCCTCTTTTCGCTCTACGGGAACCCAGGTGCCGTCGCTCGTCAGGCTACGTGCCTTCACGTTGTCGCGCAGCTGCACGCCCATGTACTCGTGCACCAGCGCGCGACAGGTGGGGTCGAGCACGGGGAAGGCGATCTCCACGCGGTGCTCGGTGTTGCGCGTCATCATGTCGGCCGAGCTCAGGTAGATCATGTCCGAGTCCACGCCAAAGGCGTAAACGCGCGCATGCTCCAAAAAGCGTCCGACGATAGAACGGACATGCACGTTTTCGGTCTTGCCAGGAACGCCCGGCTTGAGGCACGAGATGCCGCGGATGATCATGTCCACGCGCACGCCGGCACACGATGCCTCGGAGATCTTGTCGATGACCTCGCGGTCGGTCAGCGAGTTGAGCTTAAAGAACACGCGGGCGGGCTCGCCGGCGAGCGCACGTTGTATCTCGCGGTCCAGACCGCGCATGATGAGCGGCTTAAGGCCGACGGGCGCCACGCCCAAAAAGCGGTAGTCGCCGCGCAGGTTGCCCAGCGACAGGTTGCGGAAGAACAGGTTGGCGTCCTCGCCGATGCCGGGATGGGCGGTCATGAGCATAAAGTCGCTGTAGAGCTTGGCCGTCTTCTCGTTAAAGTTGCCGGTGCCCAGCAGCGTTAGACGCGTTAGCGCCATGCCTTCGCGATAGGTGAGCTGGCAGATCTTGGAGTGGCACTTAAAGCCCTCAGAGCCGTAGATGACGGTGCAGCCGGCCTCTTCCAGGCGCTCGGCCCACTCGATGTTGTTCTGCTCGTCAAAGCGCGCGCGGAGCTCCATGAGCACAGTGACCTCTTTGCCGTTCTCGGCGGCATCGATCAGTGACTCGCACAGGCGGCTCTGCTTGGCCACGCGGTAGAGCGTGATGCGCAGTGAGATGCACTCGGGGTCGTAGGCGGCCTCGTGCACCAGATCCAGGAAGGGGTTCATGGCCTCATAGGGATAAAAGAGCAGCTTGTCGTGCTGAAGTACCTGCTCGCGGATGGAGCGGGTCATATCGATGGTGGGGTTGGGCTGCGGCTTAAACGGCGTAAAGAGCAGCTCGTTGCGCAGGTGCTCGGGAATCTTGCCCTCAATGCCAAAGACGTAGCCTAGGTCGAGCGGGATATCGCAGGTAAAGACAGAGCGGCGCGAAAGCTCGAGCGCCTTGCGGATGGTCTTGAGCGTCGCCTTCTCGAGCGACCCCGAGACCGCGAGCACCACCGGCTGCAGGCGCAAGCGTTTCTTGAGGATGCGCTTCATGTGCTGACGGTAATCCTCTTCCTCCTCGACGCCCTCGCCGTCCGGGTCGATGTCGGCGTTGCGGGTGACGCGGATGAGCGCGCGGTCGAGCGGCTTATAGGAGCCAAAGCAGCTGTCCAGGCAGGCGAGGATGACGTCCTCGAGCAAGATGTAGGAGTAGGTGCCGGTGGGCGAGGGGATCTCGACCACGCGGTTCATCGAGGTGGGAATCTCGATAAGGCCCAGCAGACTCTCCTCGTCGGTGACGCCGTCCAGGCCGCAGGCCAGGTAGAGTGCGCCGTTGCGCAGGTTGGGGAAGGGGTGGCGCGGGTCAATCACCAGCGGTGAGATGACCGGCGACACGTAGGCCTGGAAGTAACGGGTTACAAAGGTGCGCTCCTCGGGCGTAAGCGAATCGATGCGGGCGCGGTGAACGCCCAGGGTGTCGAGCTTGCCCTCGATGCTCTTAAAGATGGACTCCCATCGGGTAAGGAGCCCGGGCATTTCGGCCATGACAGCATCGACCTGTTCGGAGGCGGTCATATTGCCCTTGTTGTCGACAGGCTGTTTTTTGAGCTCTGCCAGATCGGACAGGCCGCCCACGCGCACCATGAGAAACTCATCGAGGTTAGACTCGAAAATCGACACGAACTTTAGCCGCTCGAACAGCGGAACGGTCTCGTCGAAGGCTTCGTCAAGCACACGGTTGTCAAAGCGCAGCCAGCTGAGCTCTCGGTTCTGCGTGTACGAGAAGTCGCGCGGCGGCTTGCGCAGCTTTGCAGCGGCTTGCTTTTTTTCGATTTTGCTCGGCATATGCATCTGTCCGTTCAGTCCCCGTGGGGGACGGTTGCCTAACACTATTCACTATTGTCTCAATTTAGTCGACCTATGGCACGGACGTATCGCGTGAACGGTATCTTTACCTACTTCTTACGCTGACAAGCCATAGAGCTGACGCCCTTCGCGTTGTGAAAAACGGTCTATATCCTCACTCAACTGGTGAGTATGTGTGAATAAGAATGATAGGTAGCTGAATATCATCGAATACAGACAGAAACACGAACAAGCGTCATTTATATACATAAAACCGTTTTAGATATGCAATTCTTAATCGAAAGATTGGAGTTGTAATTGCGAATGATTTTTAAGAAAAAAGAGCATTTACCTTAGAAAAGCTACTTTAGAACGCCGAAGTGCATTATGGGGGAATCATATTCGATATACCGTTCATCGAACTTTGTTGACCGTTCGGGGGCGAGGTGGAATTGCGGTTGGAATTTGGATATAACTAGAGCTGTCAGCAAGCAGCATCCGTTACGGAAGGGTGCTGAGAGATTCGGCCGAAAGGCCCGAAAGAAAGGTAGGAGGCCATGACGAAAGGTCTGCACGTGCCTTCCGAGATCGGCAAGCTCAGGAAGGTCTGCCTGCACCGTCCCGGCGACGAGCTCCTCAACCTGCCGCCCGACGAGCTCGAGCGACTCCTGTTCGACGACGTCCCGTTCCTGGAGGTCGCGCAGCAGGAGCACGACACCTTCGCCCAGATCCTGAGGGACCAGGGCGTGGAGGTGCTCTACCTGGAGAACCTCGTCGCCGAGGTGTTCGACCAGGTCCCCGGCGCCCGCGCCGAGTTCACCGACCAGTACATCGCCGAGGCAGGCATCCGCGGCCAGCAGATGCCGCAGATCGTCCGCGAGAAGCTGGACTCCATCGAGGACAACCTCGAGTTCGTCAAGAAGACCATGGCCGGCATGACCAAGGCCGAGATCGACATGCCCCTCACGGCGTCCACGACCCTCGACTCCCTGGTCAACTCCGAGTCCGAGTCCGACCTGATCATCGACCCGATGCCCAACCTCTACTTCACCCGCGACCCGTTCGCGGTCGTCGGCGAGGGCGTCAACCTCAACCGCATGTACTCGGTCACCCGCAACCGCGAGACCCTGTACGGCAAGTACGTCTTCAAGTACCACCCCGACTACAAGGACGTCTCCCTGTACTTCCGCCGCGACTGCCAGTTCCACACCGAGGGCGGCGACGTGCTGAACATCAACGAGAAGACCCTCGCCGTCGGCATCTCCCAGCGCACCCAGGCAGCCGCCATCGACGTCATGGCGCAGAACATCTTCTGGAACTCCGACTCCAAGGTCGAGCGCATCCTGGCCTTCGACATCCCGGTCTCGCGCGCCTTCATGCACCTCGACACGGTCTTCACCCAGATCGACGTCGATAAGTTCACGATCCACCCCGCCATCATGGGCACCCTGCGCGTCTACGAGCTGACCGCCGGCAAGAACCCGGGCGACGTGAACATCCGCCTGATCGAGGACACCCTCGAGCACGTCCTGGAGGACGCCACCGGCGTCGACCAGGTCAAGCTGATCCCCTGCGGCGGCGGCGACCCGATCGCGGCCTCCCGCGAGCAGTGGAACGACGGCTCCAACACCCTGTGCGTCGAGCCCGGCAAGATCTGCGTCTACGCCCGCAACACCGTCACCAACGACGTGCTGTACAAGGAGGGCCTGGACCTTCTCGTCGTGCCCTCCGCCGAGCTCTCCCGCGGCCGTGGCGGCCCGCGCTGCATGAGCATGCCCTTCTGGCGCGAGGACCTCTAAGTCTTTCCGTTTCCGGTGCGGTCTCCCTACAACCGCACCGGTTTCGCCCGTCAAACGGGCACCACTAGTATTTGCGTAATTCATTTCTTCGAAAGGATTCGAACCATGGGTGTTAACCTCTCCGGCCGTAGCTTCCTCAAGCTCCTCGACCTCACCACCGAGGAGATCGAGTACCTGCTCAAGCTCTCCAAGAACTTCAAGGACATGAAGCGCGCTGGCGTTCCGCACCGCTATCTCGAGGGCAAGAACATCGTCCTGCTCTTCCAGAAGACTTCCACCCGTACCCGCTGCGCCTTCGAGGTCGGCGGCATGGATTTGGGCATGGGCGTCACCTACCTCGATCCGGGTTCGTCGCAGATGGGCAAGAAGGAGTCCATCGAGGACACCGCCCGCGTTCTCGGCCGCATGTATGACGGCATCGAGTTCCGTGGCTTTGCCCAGGACGACGTCGAGGAGCTTGCCGCTAAGTCCGGCGTGCCCGTCTGGAACGGTCTGACCACCGAGTGGCACCCCACTCAGATGCTCGCCGACATCCTGACCGTCCAGGAGAACTTCAACTACGACATCAAGGGCAAGACCCTCGTCTTCATGGGCGACTGCAAGAACAACGTCGCTCGCTCCCTCATGGTCGTCTGCTCCAAGCTCGGCATGAACTTCGTGGCCTGCGGCCCCGAGGAGTGCATGCCCGCTGACGACGTCATCGAGGCCTGCAAGCCCATCGCTGAGGCCAACGGCTGCACCATCAAGCTGACCACCGACGTCAAGGACGGCGTCACCGGTGCCGACGTTATCTACACCGACGTGTGGGTCTCCATGGGCGAGCCTGACGAGGTCTGGGCCGAGCGCATCGCTCAGCTCACCCCGTATCGTGTCACCTCCGAGGTCATGGCTATGGCCAACCCGGGTGCCATCTTCCTGCACTGCCTGCCCAGCTTCCACGACACCAACACCACCATTGGCGCCGAGAAGTGCGAGCAGTTCGGCATCACCGAGCAGGAGGTCACCGACGAGGTCTTCGAGAGCCCCGCTTCCAAGGTCTTCGACGAGGCCGAGAACCGCATGCACACCATCAAGGCTGTCATGTACGCCACGCTCAAGTAAGAGCATCTAGCATCTCGCTCGGGGTGCATTCCTGCGCACCCCGAGCGCTTTTGTCTGGTAAAAATCTCGCACCGAGCGACATGCACGGCACGGAAGAGCCGCTTCGGGCGAGATCAGTAAATGATTTATGAAGGGGGGATGAGAACTATGACTGAGACCGCTAAGAAAAAGCGCGGTATGCCTTCATCGTTCACCATTCTTCTTGCTCTGCTGGCAATCGTCGCGGTTGTTACCGTTATCGTCTCCGGTACGTCCGGTGGCGCGGTTACCGCTGCCCGCTTGAGCGATTTCTGCACCGCCCCGGTCAAGGGCTTCGCTGACGCTCTGCCCGTCTGCCTCTTCGTTATGATCCTCGGCGGCTTCCTCGGCATGATGACCGAGACCGGCGCCCTGGACAACGGCATTGCTGTTCTGGTGCAGAAGCTTAAGGGCAATGAGATCATGCTCATTCCCGTGCTGATGTTCATCTTCTCCCTCGGTGGTACCACCTATGGTATGTGCGAGGAGACCGTTCCCTTCTACGCCCTGCTCGCCGCCACCATGATGGCTGCTGGCTTCGACCCCATGGTCGGCGCTGCCACCGTCCTGCTCGGCGCTGGCTGCGGCTGCCTCGGCTCCACGGTTAACCCGTTTGCCGTCGGTGCTGCCGTTGACGCTCTGACTGGCGTTGGCATTGAGGTCAACCAGTCCATCATCATCGGCCTCGGTGCCGTCCTGTGGATTGTTACCACTGTTATGTCCATCCTCTTCGTCATGAGCTATGCCAAGAAGGTCAAGGCTGACAAGGGTTCCACCATCCTTTCGATGCAGGAGCTCAAGGACGCCGAAGAGGCTCACGGCAAGGCTGCTTCCGAGGTTCACAAGGAGGTCAAGCTCACCGGTCGTCAGAAGGGTGTTCTGATCGCCTTTGCCTTCACCTTCGTCGTCATGATCGTCGGCTTCATCCCGCTGGCCGACCTTAACGAGGGCGTCGCCAACTTCTTCGATGCTGGCGCTGTCTATGACGCCGACGGTAACGCCATCGTTCAGGGCTGGTCTGCCCTGATCACCGGCCTGCCCATTGGTCAGTGGTACTTCGACGAGGCTTCCACCTGGTTCTTCCTCATGGCTGTCCTGATCGGTATTATCGGCGGCCTGTCCGAGAAGCAGATCGTCAACACCTTCATCACCGGCGCTGCCGACATGATGTCCGTTGTCCTCGTCATCGCCCTCGCCCGTGGTATCTCCGTCCTCATGGCTAGCACCGGCCTCGACGTCTACGTCCTCGACGCTGCCGCCAATGCTCTGGCTGGCCTGTCCGGCGTGATCTTCGCTCCCATGAGCTTCCTGGTCTACTTCGGCCTGTCCTTCCTGATCCCCTCGACCTCCGGCATGGCCACCGTCTCCATGCCCATCATGGGACCGCTGGCTGTCAAGCTCGGCTTCTCGCCCGAGGTCATGGTCATGATCTTCTCCGCCGCCATCGGCGTCGTGAACCTGTTCACCCCGACCTCCGGCGCCATCATGGGCGGTCTTGCTCTGGCCAAGATCGAGTGGACGACCTGGCTCAAGTTTGCTCTTAAGCTCATCGTCGCTCTCTCCGTCGTCTGCGCCATCATCCTGACCGTCGCTTGCGTGATGCTCTAAGTACCCCTTGGGTACCCCACGGAAACCATGACGATCCTGTAAAGGATCACCTGGTCATCGTCTGTCCGGTGGGGTAACCCCACCGGTAGACTCCTACCTTTAGCCTCCTCCCGTTCCGTGCGCGGGGGGAGGCGCTCTTGTGTTCCGGCGTTTTACCAAACGCCGGAACCACTCGACGCTGCAGGCCCGCCAGAGCGGCAATCTGACGTTCAATCGTCGGGCATGGCCAAAAGGCCTATGCCCTCCTCTTTCACGTCACCTTGCTCGCTCTGGTGGGCTTTCGCTGACTTATGCTCAGCCTGCGGCGCTGCCATTGTTGGCGCAGGGGGCGGCTTGCTCGCTCTGGTGTCTGTTCGCTGTCCGTTCTCTGCCCGCGACGTTTCTGCTGTTGGTGCAAAGGGGTCAGGTTACTTTGCGCCAAAAGGGGAAGTTGCGGTGGAATAGTTCCCGTTTGGCCGTCTTGAGGGGTTAAACAGGAGCTATTTCACCGCAACTTATCGATGGCGTGTTTGGTTGGTGCCTGTTGATGGCCTGGGCATCGGGGAGGGCAGGCTCCGTTATAATCGCGTAGGAACTTAATTTACGAAACGGGACGGGAGCCATACATGCGCCAGGGTTTCGACAACGCGAAGTATATCGAGCTGCAGGCTGCTCACATTAAGGAGCGCATCTCGCAGTTTGGCGGCAAGCTGTATTTGGAGTTTGGCGGCAAGCTGTTCGATGACTATCATGCCAGCCGCGTGCTACCGGGTTTTGAGCCGGACAGCAAGTTCCGCATGCTCAAGAGCATCGCCGACGATGTCGAGGTTATCATCGCGATCAACGCGAACCATATCGAGAAAAACAAGGCTCGTGGTGACCTTGGCATTACCTATGACGAGGATGTGCTGCGCCTGGTTGACCTGTTCCGCGGCAACGGCTTTGCTGTCGCGGCCGTGGTCATCACCCAGTACGCTGGACAGCCCGCTGCCGATGTGTTCCGCAACCGCCTGAACGCGCTCGGTATTCCCGCCAAGCTGCACTATCCCATCGAGGGGTATCCGCACGATGTCGATCTGATTGTGTCCGACGACGGCTATGGCAAGAACGAGTTTGTCGAGACCACCCGACCGCTCGTTGTCGTGACGGCGCCCGGCCCTGGCTCGGGCAAGCTCGCCACTTGCCTGTCTCAGCTCTATCACGAGCACAAGCATGGCACGGCCGCCGGCTATGCCAAATTCGAGACCTTCCCGGTTTGGAATCTGCCCCTTACGCATCCGGTCAATATTGCCTACGAGGCCGCCACGGCAGACCTCGATGACGCCAACATCATCGACTCCTTCCACCTGGAGGCCTACAACAAGACCACGGTCAACTACAACCGCGACGTCGAGGCCTTCCCGGTAGTCCGTGCCCTGATGGAAAAGATCCTGGGCAAGAGCCCCTACCAGAGCCCTACGGACATGGGCGTCAATATGGTCGGTTTTGCCATCACCGATGACGATGCCTGCCGCGACGCTTCCAAGATGGAGATCGTCCGCCGCTACTTTACCGCGGTCGAAAATGTGCGCCGTACCGGCGTGGGCGATGAGCAAGTCGACCGTCTCAAGATTATTATGAAGAAAGCCGGCATCGATAAGAACTACTCACCGGCGCGCTCGGCGGCCCTCACCAGGGAGCAGCTGACGGGTGGTCCCGTGGGTGCCATGGTCATGCCCGATGGCTCCGTGGTGACCGGTAAGACCTCCACGCGCCTGGGCGCCGCAAGTTCGCTCATTATGAACGCCCTCAAGCATGTCTCGGGCGTCGACCTTGAGCTCGAGGTCATTAGCGATGAGGCGATCGAGCCCATCAGCAAGCTCAAGACGCATTTCCTGGGCAGCAAAAACCCGCGCCTCCACACCGACGAGACGCTTATGGCGCTGTCGATCACCTCGGCCACGAGTGAGACGGCCGCTCGCGTCCTTTCGGGCCTGGAGCAGCTGCGCGGTTGCGATGCCTTCTTTAGCGTGATTATCTCGCCGACGGACGAGACGGTACTGCGCAAGTTGGGCATCAACGTGTGCTGCGAGCCCAAGTTTGAGCGCCGCGGTTTCTTCCATCGCTAAGTTTGAAGCACCGCGGTAATTGCATTGCATTTTGGCCGTATCGGGTTAGCGCCCGGTACGGCTTTTTGATCAATAAAGCGTCTATTTCGGCGAAAAATAGCTGTTTACCTGCCTAGAAACAATTTGAGCGGTATACAATAACCGTAACTGTTTCATCCTTAGCGGGATGCCGCATGATGGATATTACCTGCCATCGTGAGGTGTGTCGGTCGCGCACGGCGCGTTAGATGCTCGTGCTCGGTTTGAGGAGGCTGCTATGGCGGGCAAGGGTCGTGCGAGTGTCAACGATATGAAGCGTGTCGAGGTGCTGGTGTTGATGGAGATCGACCAGCAAACCGAAGACAATGGCGGGCCGTATGGTTTCTCGCGCAAAACGCTTGCCGAGCGCGTGGGGGTTTCGCCGTATCGTGCCCGCGCCGCAATCGATCGCTTGGATTCCGAAGGTATGATTGATGTCGTCTCGCGTTATAGCGACGACGGCGGTCAGCTTGCAAATGGCATTTGCCTCACCGAACGTGGTGAGTGGTATCTTGAGGGCGTCCGTACCGGCATGCTCGTTCAAGAAATGCTTGAGGACGAGGTTGCTGATCGATAGCAGCATGTAACCCTTGCCATAGCGACGCCGCCTGGGAAACCGGGCGGCGTTTTGTTTCAAGATCGAGAAATGCAATCGCACGCGAGAAAAATTGCGGACGGTCCGCGGCGCGAGTATTACAATGAAGACCCGTAAGATGTGGATAAACAACTTCTACGGGAAGCGCAGGTAACTCAATATGACCAAGCATGTGTTCGTAACCGGTGGCGTGGTTTCGTCCCTGGGCAAGGGTATCACCGCGGCCTCGCTGGGCCGTCTGCTCAAGTCGCGTGGCTACAAAGTAACGATGCAGAAGGCCGACCCGTATCTGAACGTCGACCCCGGTACCATGAGCCCGTTCCAGCATGGTGAGGTCTTTGTAACCGAGGATGGTTACGAGTCCGACCTGGACCTGGGTCATTACGAGCGCTTTATTGATGAGAACCTGACCCGCGATTCCAACTTTACGACCGGTGCCATCTACAAAAGCCTCATCGCCCGCGAGCGTCGCGGCGACTTTTTGGGCGGTACCGTGCAGGTGATTCCTCACGTCACCAATGCCATTAAGGATAAGTTCCGCCGCATCGAGGAGCAGACCGGCTCCGATGTAGTCATCACCGAGCTGGGCGGCACGATCGGTGACATCGAGTCCCAACCGTTTGTCGAGGCCATTCGTCAGTACCGCAAGGAGGCCGGCCCCGAGAACGTCTGCTACATCCACGTGTCGCTCGTTCCCTATATCGCCGCCGCCCACGAGGTCAAGACCAAGCCCACGCAGCATTCCGTCAAGGAGCTCCGCAGCTTTGGCATCCAGCCCGATATCATCGTGCTGCGCTCCGACCACCATATCGATGACGCTATCCGCGGAAAGATCGCAAGCTTCTGCGACGTCGACACCGATTGCGTCTTTACCAATGAGGACTGCGCGAGCATCTACGACGTGCCGCAGCTGCTTGCCGAGCAGGACTTTGACCTGCGTATTTGCGAGCGCCTGGGCCTGGACCCGCGTGAGCGCGACATGAGCGAGTGGAATGAGTTCCTGCGCAAACAGAATCACGCCAACCATCACGCCGACAAGGTGAAGATCGCCGTCGTGGGTAAGTACACGCAGCTACCCGATGCGTACCTGTCGGTTATCGAGGCCCTGCACCATGCGGGCGTCTTCTACGATCGCCATGTGGACGTCCAGCTGGTCGACGGCGAGAGCCTCGATGAGCAGAATGTCTCCGAGGTTCTAGGCGACGCCTCGGGCATCCTGGTCCCCGGCGGCTTTGGCAAGCGCGCCCTGGAGGGCAAGATCCTCGCGGCCGAGTTTGCCCGTGAGCACAAGATTCCGTATCTGGGCATTTGCCTGGGTATGCAGGTCGCCGTGTGCGAGTTCGCCCGCAATGTCGTTGGCCTTGCCGGTGCCAGCTCCTCCGAGTTTGATCCGGACGGTCCGTATAGCGTCATCGATCTGATGAGCTCGCAGGAGGACGTGACCGAGAAGGGCGGCACCATGCGCCTGGGCGCCTATCCGTGCAAGCTCGCCGCCGATACTCTTGCTCGTGAGGCATATGGCGAGGAACTCGTCTACGAGCGTCACCGTCACCGCTTTGAGTTCAACAACGCCTTCCGCGACCAGCTCGAGGACGCCGGTTTGGTTATCTCGGGTCTGTCGCCCGACGAGCGCCTGGTCGAGATGGTCGAGCTGCCGCGCGACGTGCATCCGTGGTATGTGGCAACCCAGGCTCATCCCGAGTTCAAGAGCCGCCCGACCAACCCGCAGCCGCTGTTCCGCGAGTTCGTGCGCGCTTCGATCGGCCAGCACGAGGGTGTCGACCGTCTGCAGGTGACGCCCATGAACCTCGCTACGGACTAAGGGTGCCGGCGAATAAGGAACATACCGAAGCTACTCCCTCGTCGCTCGCCGTGGCGGCGGGGGAGTATCTCGATTACCTCGCGGTCGAGCGGGGCTTGGCGCGCAACACGATTGCGGCCTATCGTCGTGACCTGACGACGTACTGCGCCTATCTGGAGCGGGCGGGTATTGTGTCTTTTGAAGAGGTGACCCGTCAGATCGTGGAGGGTTTTGTCGCCGATCGCCGCGACGGAGGCTATTCCGACGCCTCGGTGGAGCGTGCGCTTGCGGCCGTGAAGGGCCTGCATGCCTTTTTGGTGCGCGATGGGGCCGTGGCCCAAAACCCGACGGCGGCGTTGCGCCTGCCTAAAAAGGCTGAGCGTTTGCCGGAGTATCTATCGGTGGAGGATGTCTCGGTGCTGCTCGATCAAGACTTTCCCGAGGGCGAGATGGGACTGCGCGACCATGCCATCTTGGAAGTGCTCTACGGATGCGGTTTGCGTGTGAGTGAGCTGGTTGGGCTCGATGTGGGCGATATCCATATTGACGATGGCTTTGTACTCGTTCGCGGTAAGGGCTCAAAGGAACGCCTGTCCCCACTGGTGGGAAGCGCGGCGCGAGCTCTGACGCTCTATGTAACTGAGGGGCGTTCTCGCTTGGCGGCCCATGCCCGCGGAACCGAGACCTCGGCGGTCTTTTTAAATAAGAACGGACGTCGCCTGTCGCGCCAGGCCGTGCATGCGATATGCGAGCGGTATGGGCGTCAGGTGGGGCTGGTGGGGCTCCATCCCCATACCTTGCGCCACTCCTTTGCCACCCACATGCTCGCGGGTGGTGCCGACCTGCGTGTGCTGCAGGAGATTTTGGGCCATGCCGATATTTCGACCACGCAGGTCTACACGCATGTCGACCGAACGCAACTGACCGAGGTCTATCTGGCGGCGCATCCGCTGGCGCATCGTTAACACATCGCTGACCTGTATATTTATAGGTATTTGGGGACGGGCCCCAGATTGCCGTGGCGTGCTTTTGCGCGCGCATGGGCAATCTGGGGTCCGTCCCATTTTTCGCCACTTGGCGTCGCGGTGGTGGGCCGCACGTGCCTTGGGTGGGGGAGTTTGGGGGCGATGTGAACGGCATGTAAAGGGACGCAAAAATCGCCTCAAGGTCAAC
>CALHWR010000156.1 GCA_938036665.1 uncultured Collinsella sp.
ATAGCTGATTGTCTTTTTGCAGCCGAGCGCCGCCTCCTCGAGCGTCACCGAAAGCGAGATGGCCATGTCTCGTCCGCGACGACGCTCACGACGGCTGCGGGCGCCACCGCCGGCACCGCCGCCAAAGAACGACGAGAACAAGTCGTCCATGCCCATGCCACCAAAGATATCGTTGATATCGACGTAGCCCGAACCACCAGGGCCGTCGGCAGTGCCGTAACGGTCGTAGTTAGCACGCTTCTGCTCATCGGAAAGAACGGAATAGGCCTCGTTGAGCTCCTTGAACTTGGCCTCGGCCTCGGGGTCGTCCGAAACATCCGGATGTACGGTACGGGCCTTCTTTAGAAACGCACGCTTAATCGTCCGCGCGTCGGCATCCCTGTCGACGCCAAGCACCTCGTAGTAATCCCTATTTTCCGACACGACCGAATCCTTCCGACTTTCATTATTGTCACAGTGCGTCCTATACCCAAGCAGGGCCGACCGCAAACAGAGGGTTTGATGTTATTGCATTTGGTACGGCGAAAGCATGGCCCGTTGCGAGCAGCTCGCGAACCAAACCGACACGAGCGCGAACATGAAGCCGTTGGCAAAACCGTTGGCAAACTGCATCGCGCCGCGCTTCCACCACAGCAGGCTGCGATGAAGCACGCCGTCCGAAAGCACCATGAACAGGCCCATGGCAAACGGAATAAAGCACATCACGGCAAAGGCCGAGAACACGCCCGAGATGGCCGAGAGTACCAAAAACGGCGCCACGATGCCCATCAGGTAAAAACCGGTACGAGCTTTGCCTTCCAAGCGCTCGGCCTCAACATGGGCGCGGCCGACCAGATCGCCGCCCGCGGCACCGTTGGTGCCAGCATGACCCATGCCGCCAATGCGGACCTCGTCGCCATCGTGCGTGCCGGCAGGAAACTCAATCGTCTGCTCGGAGGTTACGCGAGTACGACCGCTGCCGCCGCAATCAGGGCAGGGGTCGGCCACGACCTTACCGGAACCGCCGCACTCGGGGCAGACCGACGGGAACGTGCCCGCACCAAACAGGAAGGACAGGTCGACGTCGATATGGCCGCGGCCGCCACAGCTTGGGCAGGTATGGGCATGCTCGGAGGAGACAGAGCCCGAACCGCCGCAGTTGTTACAGGTATCGAAGCGCGTGTAGCGGACGGTCTTGCGGGCACCGCCCTTTGCCTCCTTGGCGTCGAGTTTGATATCGACGACCACGTTGGCGCCGTTCTCGGGATTGTAGGCAGCCTGCCCGCGACGCGGCTGGCCCCAGGCTCCACCAAAGGGAAAACCGCCCTCAAAGGGATTGCCATAGCCCGCGCTGCCGGCGTAGCCGCCGCCATAGGGCGAAGCCGTAGGAGCGCCGGCGAAGGGGTTGCCCGAACGCATGGCGTCGTAGCGCGAACGCTTCTGCTCGTCCGAAAGCACGGCGTAGGCCTCGGAAACCTCTTTAAACTTTTCCTCGGCATCCGGCTCTTTGTTGACGTCCGGATGGAGCTTGCGGGCCTTTTGCTGGAAGGCCTTTTGAATATCACGCGAGGTGGCGTCCTTGGAGACACCCAGAATCTCGTAGTAATCTTTTTCGTTCATCGTCGCCATGCGCGGCAACCTCCTGCTCAAAGCAGCGTATATATTGCGGTAATTCTACCCGAGCGGTCTATGCTAGACCCCAAAACAGCTCGAACAGAACATTTCCATCGAGCCAACCTAGGTGTGTCGGCGCTAAACGGGCGCGGGCGCGGCCTGCGACGACATCTGCCGAAGTGAAGGATCCCTCATGGGCCCCGAGCGCCTCGGGCACCCACGTGGCAAGTCCCAATTCGAGCGCGTGATCGCAGGCAGCTGCCAACTCGCCCGTTGGGATGACGAAAGCTGCACGAACCAACAGGTCGGACGCGACACCGCGCGTCATGCGACAAGCGAGCATCAGGTCTTCAGCCGCAGCCTCGCGCTGCGACAGATATTCGGTCTCGAACGCCATCGCGTCATCGTCACGTTGCACCAGACGCACGCGGTACGCATCGCCTCGAGAAGACACGCCGGGGAACAAACCTGCGAGACGGTCGAAATCCTCGGCGTCGAGCATGCCCGCGGCAGAACGACCCAGGCCCAGATAGCCCCGTCCGGTCCAGTAGGCAATGTTATGGGCGCACTCATGGCCGTCGAGCGCGTAGCTCGCCACCTCATACGGGTGATAGCCGGCGGCACCCAGGAGCTCGCGTGCCAAGTCCATGCACGAAGCCTGAAAATCCTCGTCGGGCTCGAGCGACTCGTCGCGGCGCGCCATGCGATAAAGGGGCGTCCCCTCCTCAAGCGTGAGCGGGTAGACCGACACATGATGCGGGGCCGCCACCAGCACGCCATCGAGCGTGCGCTTCCAACTCGCTGCGGTCTGCCCGGGAAGTCCGCACATAAGGTCGCACGACACATCAAGCCCAGCGTTCTTGACCGTCGCGATGGCGGCGAGCGCCCGATCGGCATCGTGAATACGGCCGATGGCAGTAAGTTCGGCGTTATCGAGCGTTTGCACGCCCAGAGAGACGCGTGTGACACCAACCTTGACAAGTGCAGTGGCAAGCTCGGCGGTCAGCGACTCGGGATTGGCCTCGCAGGTAAACTCAACGGGGGCACACCACGCACGAATACGCCGCGCCAGCTCCACCAGGCGCTCCCCCGCCAGCGACGGCGTACCGCCGCCAACATAGACGGTGCGGATCTGGTCAAGGGCATCAGCCTTGCCAAAAGCATCGAGACGCGCGAACAACTGCTCAAAATAGGCATCGAGCGCAGCGCTCAGGTCGCACGGAGCAAAACTGCGCGAGTCAAAGTCGCAGTACCGGCACTTTTGGGCGCAAAACGGCACGTGCACGTACAGTGCGGTAACGGCCACCCTTAAGCCTCCAGAGGATGAGGGGGCACCGATTCGCCGGCGGCAAGGGCGGCCTCGCAGGCCACCACATCGCGCTCGATCTCATCGACCAGTGCCATAAACTCCTCGTAAGTGGAACAGCGCACCACATGGGCACGCCAAGCGGCGGCATGGGGCATGCCTTTTAAGTACCAGCTTGCATACGTGCGGGCACGCGACATGAGCGGCAGGAGCTCATGCGTCAGCGTTAGGTGCTCACGCAGGGCGTCCAGGCGCTCGACCGAGCTGCGCGGCGGCACCGGTATGCCATCGAGCGCAAGAGCGCGAGCATCACCAAAGACCCAGGGATTACCGTAGATACCGCGCGCGATAAACACCGCGCTGGCACCCGAGTTGCGCAGATGCTCCGCGGCATCCTCGGCCGAGAACACATCGCCCGAACCAATCACGGGAATCTCAACGGCGTCGGCAACCTCATCGACGACCGACCAATCGGCCTGGCCCGTATAGAGCTGCGTGGCGCAACGACCATGCACGGCGACTGCGGCAGCCCCTGCGCCCTCAAGCATCTGGGCAAATGTCGCGGCATTGCGGTCCTCGGCATAAAAACCTTTGCGAATCTTGACGGTCACGGGCACGTGCGCCGCGCCCACCGTGGCCTCGACGATCTTCTCCGCCAGGTCGGGCGTGCGCATGAGCGCCGAGCCCTCGCCCTTGGTAACGACCTTGCGGGCGGGGCATGCCATATTGATATCGATGAGCGACAGGCGATCGCCAACGCGCTCCTCGACGGCAGCGACGGCGCTCGCAAACTGATCGGGCTTGGAGCCAAAGAGTTGCACGCAAATCTGCTGCTCCTCGTCGGCCGGTAGCACCAGGCGCCAGGTCTTGTTGCTGGCATAGGCAAGGCCCGCCACGCTCACCATCTCGCTGTAGGCAAGGTTGGCACCGCGACGGCGGCACATGATGCGGTAGGCAGGGTCGGTCACGCCCGCCATGGGAGCCATAAGGAACGGCTGCTCGGCATAGGCGCCCAGCAGCCGCAGACTATATTCGGAAAGCGCCATAGACCTACTCGTCCACCTTGAGGATCGCCATAAAGGCCTCCTGCGGGACCTCTACCGAGCCGATGGCCTTCATGCGCTTCTTGCCCTCTTTCTGCTTCTCGAGCAGTTTGCGCTTACGAGAAATATCGCCGCCGTAGCACTTGGCAAGCACGTCCTTGCGGCGCGCCTTGACGGTGGAGCGGGCAATGATCTTGTTGCCGATAGCACCCTGGATGGGCACCTCGAACAGCTGACGCGGAATAATCTCCTTGAGCTTGTCGCATAGGCCGCGGGCAAGACCGTAGGCCTTGTCCTTGTGGACGATAAACGACAGCGCGTCCACCTCGTCGCCCGAAAGCAAAATATCGAGCTTAACGAGCTCGGAGGGACGGTACTCGTTGAACTCGTAGTCCAGGGAGGCGTAGCCCTTGGTACGGCTCTTGAGCTGATCAAAGAAGTCCAAGATGAGCTCGGCGAGCGGCATGTCAAAGCGCATCTCGACCGATTTGCTCGTGAGATGGATCATGTCGGTTGTAATGCCACGGTGCTCGATAGCGAGCTGCATGACGGCACCCGTATACTCGGGCGGGCAGATGATCTTAGCCTTGAGGTAGGGTTCCTCGATACGCTCGATGCGCGTGGCCTCGGGAAGATCCTGCGGGCTACGGACATCAATCATCTCGCCGTCAGTCTTGTAGACGTGATAGTCCACCGAGGGGCTCGTGGCAATGAGGTCCAAGTTGAACTCGCGCTCCAGGCGTTCCTTGACGACCTCCATGTGCAGCAGGCCCAGGAAGCCCACGCGGAAGCCAAAGCCGAGCGCCACCGAGGTCTCGGGCTCCCACACCAACGACGGGTCGTTGACGTGCAACTTATCGAGCGCGTCACGCAGGTTCTCGTAGTCCTTGTTATCGATCGGGAACAGACCCGTATAGACCATGGGTTTAGCCTCGCGGTAGCCGGGAAGCGGCTCGGGGCAGGGATTCGACGCCCACGTGAGGGTATCGCCCACGCGCACGGCCTCGGGGTCCTTCAGGCCCGTGACCACGTAGCCGACCTCGCCAACCGTCAGCGCGTCAACCGGGGTCTCGGCAGGACGCTTGACACCCACGCCATCGACCAAAAAGTCGCCCTTTGCCTGCATCATGCGCAAGGTATCGCCTTTTTTGATGGAGCCGTCAAAGACGCGCACCGTGGCGACGACGCCACGATACTCGTCGAAGTACGAATCCAGAATGAGTGCCTTGAGCGGCGCGTTCGCATCGCCCTTGGGCGGAGAGATCAAAAAGACAATGGACTCCAGCAGATCGTGGATGCCCTCGCCGGTCTTGCCCGAGACACACACGGCATCATCGGCAGGGATCGCCAGGTCATCCTCGATCTCGGTCTTAACCTCGTCGGGGTGTGCCGAGGGCAGGTCGATCTTGTTGATGGCCGGCACAATGTCCAGATTGGCGTTCATGGCGAGCGTCGCGTTGGAGACGGTCTGCGCCTCGACGCCCTGCGTGGCGTCGACAACGAGCACCGCGCCCTCGCAGGCTGCCAGCGAGCGCGAGACCTCATAGGTAAAGTCCACGTGGCCCGGCGTATCGATCAGGTTGAACTGATACGTCTCGCCATCGTCGGCGTCATAGGACACGCGAACGGCATTGGACTTGATCGTAATGCCGCGCTCGCGCTCGATATCCATGGTGTCGAGCAGCTGCGACTCCATGTCGCGCTCGTCGACGGTATGGGTGAGCTCGAGGATGCGGTCACTGATCGTTGACTTGCCATGGTCGATGTGCGCAACAATCGAGAAGTTGCGGATGTGGGAAATGTCATTTGAAGTATTCATGCGGACTATCTTACCCGAGCGATACAAAAAATGGAGCCTGTTCCATAAAACAGGCTCCATTTATGCGCGTAAACTGTGTGGTGTGAAATTTACAACTTAGGCGTTGATGCTGTTCACGAGCTTGGCAAGACCGGACTTGCGGTTGGAAGCCTGGTTCTTGTGGATAACATGCTTGGCGGCAGCCATGTCGAGACGCTTGGTGACGGTCTTGAGGGCGGCCTGGGCCTTCTCGGCGTCGCCCTCGGCGACGGCGGACTGGACGTGCTTGGTCAGCGTCTTGAGCTCGGACTTGACAGCCTTGTTACGCATGCGAGCTGCCTCATTGGTGCGGATACGCTTCTTCTGAGACTTGATGTTTGCCACTTCTGGAGTTCCTTTCGAGTTCCTTGCAAAAAATGTATGACACCTCTGAGACACGGTGAGGTCATGCAAGCGCCTACTATAGCACGCTCCCCCTCAAAGGGATAGAACGAATTTGCCAAATAGGCAGGTATCATCACGATTTTCTCAAGATGTTCGTAATCCAGAGCAAAAGCGCGGTCTCAGAATCGGCCGAACCCTTGAGCGCGAGCTCCACATCGACCGCTCCCTCGAGCGCTGCGACGAGCTCTGTCATCGAAAAGCGGCGAGCCCAGGTCAGGTGATTCTTGACCTGCCAGGACTGGAGCTTAAGCGTTGCGGCCAGCTCACGACCCTGTCCGCGCGCATCGAGCGCCTTGGCAACGATAAGCTCGCGAATACGGCCGCACAGCAATGTGTAAGTCCACACGTAGCTCTTGGCGGGCAGTAGATTGAAGAGCTCGAGCGAGCGGCGCATGTCACGGGCCGAGACCGCATTGAGAAAGTCCCAGGGCTGAACCTCGGCCGTACGTACAATCCAGCGCTCAACGTCGGCAAGCTCAATCTGGGGCGCCTCGACCATCTGGGCAAGCTTAGCCAAATCGTTATCCAGCATGCGAGTGTTTTCACCCGAACGCGAGACGAGTTCCTCGGCGGCCGCCGTCGAGATCGACTTGCCATGCTGCGTCGCCATCTGCTGAACGCGGCGCGGTAGCTCCCAGCGCTTGGTGCCGGAGCAATCGATCACGGCCTTCTTGTCGATCTTGGCGATCGCCTTATACAGGCGCGTGTTCTTGGCAAGCGAGTCGGCGATGATGAGGCAGACCGTTGTGGGGCTGGGACTTGCGAGGTACTCGACGAGCGGCTCCGAGACAGCCTTAGCGAGCTTTGAGCAGCCATCAAGGATTACCAGGCGAAACTCGCTGCCCATCGGAAAGGTGTTAAGCGATCCGATAATGGACTCGATATCGGGGTCCTTAGTCATGTCGCGCTCGTCGAGGTTAAACTCGACCATACCCGACTTTTCCAGACGCGCTTTCATACGCGAGACGGCGTGATCGCGCTTGACTCCGTCGGTACCGACGATCAGATATGCCGGCAGCAGACCGGTTTCGGACATTGCGCTCCCCTCCCGCAGGCCTTCGTATTCGTTCCGTGCCATTCTAGCCCAGGGGCCCACCACACGCCAACGACGTCGTCACGGTCGCTGGCATCGCATCGCAAAGCCATTCTCAGTCGGCGTGACGGTAATGTCGCCGTGTTCGATGGTGCACGCGAACATGCCACCCGCTTCCTTCACGGCATCGATGCAGGCATCGGACGGATGACCGTATCGATTCCCCTCGCCCGCGCTCGCGAGGGAAAGCTCGGGTCTCAGAATCTCCAGCAGCGCGGCATCGACCGAAACCTTGGAGCCGTGATGCCCGAGTTTAAGGACATCGATATCCCCCACCTCCTGCACGAATTCCCGTTCCTGGTCGAGCTCGGCATCACCGGTGAGGAGCATGCGCAGGCCCTTGTCTTCCTGAACATAAGAGAGCTGCAGGACAAGCGAGTCCTCATTGCCCTCGCCATCCACGGACTCGAATGGCCACATCGCGCGGGCGCAAAATGAGCCGATGTCGACCGTATCCCCATGGCGCACCTGCCGATACTCCACGCCAGGTCGGTTCAATACCTCGGCAGGAGCATCCTCCAGCGCATCTGCCGCCACGGCAATCGTTCCGACCGAAAACTGTTCGAGCACGGCAGGCAGACCACCCCAGTGATCCTCATCCCAATGCGTCACAAAGACGGCATCGATATGGTGCACGTTATTGCGAACCACCGCCGCCACCACGCGCTCGTCGAGCCCGCAGTCGACGAGCGCTACTGTGCCGCCCTGGCGGATAAGAATCGCATCGGCCTGGCCCACATCGAGCACCGTCACCGAAGGCGGAGCGAACCGATCCCAGTAGGCGTACGGAATCGCAGCCAAGAACACCAGGCACGTAAGCCCCACCGCCATAGGACGTGCACGGGGACGCGGCCACCAGACCAGCAGAACCGCCAGCAAACACGGCACTAGGTAAATCCACATGCTATCGGGCGGCACACTCACGGATGCACCCGGCACGGCGGCAAACAGCTGCTCGAAGAACAACGCGCAACGGGCGGCAACCATGGGCACAATGAGCGCCCAAATCCGCAATGGTGCCACGAGCGAATAGGGAACCAGTACGATCGACACAGCGAGCAGTACGCTCACCACCGGACCGATGACCGCATTTGCCAGCGGAGCAATGAGCGAGAACGTACCGAAGGCAGGAATGGTAATGGGGAGCGTCGCCAACTGCGAGCACAGCGTGACGGAAAGCATGCTGGCAACGCCCGACGGCACACCCAACTCACCCAAAGCGTAGGTCGCATAGGGGCAAAAGCACAGAATGGCTAAGACGCTGGCACATGAAAGCTGAAAGCCCATCTCGAACAGCACCGTCGGCCGCAGTAGCACAAAGATGGACATGGTTACGAAGAGCGCCGATGCGCCGTGCCGGCGACGCCCTGCGCCGTTTACGACAAGCGTCGCGAACACCATGCAGCACGCGCGCACGGCCGAGGGAGACGCGCCCGTAAAGGCAGCGTAGCCCACAAGCGTTATCGCCAATATCACCCGCCGAAGACCACGTGAACACCGAGTCTTTTGCAATACGCCCTCAATTACAAACCCCACGATAGACAAATGGCTGCCGGAGACGGCGATAAGATGCGCCGTACCCGTCACCGAAAACCAGTCGCCCGCCGACTGGGCGCGCAGCTCGGCCGAACGACCGCAGACGACACCGGCTATGAGTGCACGCGCCGGGTCGGTCGCAGGCGCGATGGACGCAAGCAGCCCATTTCGTAGCCGAAGCAGCGGCCCCGGAGAGCCCTCATCGACCGACACAATCCGAACGGCTTTTACCTTGCATACCTCGCCTCGGAGCACGCGCGATCGTCCATACGCATCGTTCTCAAAACGCGAAACGCGACCGATAACACGCACGTGCGCCCCGACCTTGAGCTCGCGGTCGCACGATAGGCGAACCGTTGCCAAGTTCTTACCGTCCGCGCGTGCCTCGCAGGTATAGGAATACACGTCGTCGTTTATGGATGGATCGCCCTGCACGACAAACTCGAGGCTGCTTGCCGCTCGACCGTCGAGCGCCTTCGAGGCGCTTAGCGCACC
>CALHWR010000157.1 GCA_938036665.1 uncultured Collinsella sp.
GAAGTGACGGCGCCCGCATCCGCGCCGGCGCTGCGCATCTTCGCCGGCACCACCGAGGGCCGCCTTCTGTGCGAATGGGCGAGCGGGGCGGGCATCCCCACCCGTGCCTACGCGGCAACCGAGTACGGAGGCGAGCTTTTGGGCGAGCTTCCGGGCATCGAGGTGCATGCGGGCAGGCTCGACGAGGCCGACATGGAGTGCGAGCTTTCTGGCGCGCGCATCGTTGTCGACGCCACGCACCCCTTCGCTACGCTCGCAAGCGGCAACATCCGGGCCGCTTCGCTCGCCGTGGGTGCACGATGCCTGCGCCTTGCGCGCCCGGTCGAGGCGCTGCCCAAAGGCATCGTGTCGGTCGCGTCGATCGCCTGCGCGGCGCGCTTTCTCTCCGAGAACCCGGGTCGCGCTCTTCTCACGACGGGGAGCAAGGAGCTTGCTCCCTACACGCGCGTCGCCGATTTCGCGGAGCGCTTCTTCGTGCGCGTGCTCCCGCTGCCCAGTGCTATAACGAAGTGCATCGACGCGGGGTTTTCGCCGTCGCACGTCATCGGCATGCAGGGGCCCTTCACCCGCGAGCTCAACGAGGCGATGCTTCGGCAGGTGGGCGCCCAGTGGCTTGTGACCAAGGACTCGGGAACCGTAGGCGGCACGGCCGAGAAGCTCGCCTCCGCGCGCGACGTGGGAGCGCACTGCATCGTGGTCACCCGTCCCGCCGAGGGAAGCGGGGCCCTTTCGCTTCGGGAAGTGGAAGACGCGCTCTTACGGGAGTTCGCGCGCTAGGCGCTTGCCGCGCCTGCGCGCCCTCCCGCCCGCGAGGAGGAGCGCCCCGAGCAAGCTTGACCCGTACAAGCCCGTCATCCATCAATAGCTCGAGGACGACGCCCAGAACTGGCGCAAACAGCCCTTCAATAAGTTGCGGTGAAATAGTGTCTGTTTTTGCTGCTAGATAGCATATTCAGTCCCTAATTCACCGCAACTTGTTGGTGGTGGCTTACTGGTAGCTGGTGGTGGCTTACTGGTAGCGTAGGCACTCCACCGGGTTGAGCTTTGCCGCGCGGCGAGCGGGGTAGAAGCCAAAGATTACGCCGATGCCGACGGAGACGGCGAAGGCCAGCAGCACCGTGGCGATTGAAAAGCTCGGTGTGATCTCCCCACTGGCACCGAGCTCGTTGAGAACCCCTGATCCTGCGGCAAACATCGCGAGGCCCCAGGCCAGCAGATAGCCAATCAGGACACCCAGCAGGCCACCGGTGACGCACAGCGCCGAGGACTCGGCCAAAAACTGCGCGGTGATATCGCGGCGACTGGCGCCCAAGGCACGGCGAATACCGATCTCGCGGATGCGCTCAGTCACGTTGGTAAGCATCATATTCATAATGCCGATTCCGCCGACAAGCAGTGAGATACTGGCGACAGCGCCCATGATGAGCGAGAAGGCGCCCATAAACGAGTTGAGTGCATCGATGGCGCTTTTCATGGAGGTCGCCGATACGCTGTCGTACTCATCATCCTCCGAGATGCCCTTCATCGCGCGCACCTTAGACTCGATGGTCTTGCAGAGCTCGTCCATGTCTGTGCCCTCGGCGGCAAGTGCCGTCACGCTGGGAAATGAAGGATTCTCGTCGCCAAACAGGCCGGAGATGGTTTCGCGTGGCATATACAGCGTGAGCGAGCCCATGGAGTCGCTGCCGCCATCAATCACGCCTACAATCTGCACCTCGCCGTTGGACACTTTGATGGTTTTTCCCAGCGCATCCTGTTCGTTGCCGTAAAGCTGATCGGCGCCGCCGCGGCTGATGAGCGCCACGCGCGAGCCTGCCTTTGACTCGACATCGGTGTAGGTGCGCCCCGCAACGAGCTTACTGGCACCCACGGCGTCGAGCATGTCGCTATCGACACCCTGTGCCATGACGGTATAGCTTTTATCGCCGGTCTTATACTCGGTATACGCGCTTTTGACAATGCCGATCTGTTCTATCTGCGGCACCAGTTTTTTAAGCTTCTGGACGTCAGAATCAGAGAGTTCTTGGGACGAATAGATCTGAACCATGCGAGCTGCGTTGAGGCCCAGGCTGTTGACCAAGCTGTTTTGGATGCCGCCGATGAGCGAAGTCATGGCAATGACCGAGGCGATGCCGATGACAATGCCCAGGATGGTGAGCAGGCTGCGCCCCTTGTTGGCCTCGAGCGAGTGAAGGGCTTCCTGGATAAGATCGCGGGCGCTCATGCCATCACTCCTTTCGGCGGGTTGGCGGAGGCGGAAATCATGGGCAGGCTATCTACGGCGCTGCGTAGGGTCCGCGGTGCATGCGGAATATACGCGCCGTCGTGAATGCGACCGTCGCGGATGGTCACGGCACGGTCGGCCTCGGCGGCGATGCCGGGGTCGTGTGTGATAAGCACGATGGTTTTGCCGCGCTCCTGGAGCTTGTGGAAGGTTTCCATGACGAGCGCTCCCGTGGCGGAGTCCAGGTTGCCCGTCGGCTCGTCGGCCAAAATGATGGGTGGATCGTTGACAAGGGCGCGCGCGATGGCGACGCGCTGCATCTGTCCGCCCGACAGCTCCGATATACGATGGTCCCAATGGTCGACCGGAAGCGTGACGGCCTGCAGCGCGTGTACGGCGCGCATCTCGCGCTGGCTGCGCGGCACATTGGTGTAGGACAGCGGCAGCATGACGTTTTCGATCACCGTCAGGCGCGGCAGCAGATTAAAGCTCTGAAAGACAAAGCCGATGCTCAGCGCTCGCACCTCGGTGAGCTCGTCATCGTCGAGCTCGGCGACGTTGAGCCCTTGCAGGAAGTAATCGCCCGCCGTCGGTTTGTCCAGGCAGCCCAGGATGTTCATGAGCGTCGACTTGCCTGAGCCCGAGGGGCCGGTGATGGCAACGAACTCACCGGGATCTACTGCCAGGCTCACGTTATGCAGGATGTGGGCGCAACCGGCCTCGCTCTCAAAGATGCGGTGCACGTTGCGGATGTCGATGACGGGACGCATTACTTGCCCTCGTCGGCAGGCATGTTGTCGCCGCCGTCTGCCGTCATTCCTGTGCCGGTATCCGTCACGATGGTGTCGCCGTCGCGTAGCTTGGTAACCGGGACGTCTGGATTGATCTCGTTGCCCTGGTCGTCGCGCTTGACCTGCGTCTTACCGACTACAGCCTCGTTGTCGTTTTGCGTCACGACGGTCACCTTCACGCGGCGCGTCTTTTTACCCTCCGAATCGGTGGCAAAATTGACGTAATAGTGCTCGCCATCTTCGGTCATCAGCGCCATGGTCGGCACCATCACCACGTCGTCGAGCTTCTCGGTCACTACCGAGACCTCGGCAGTCATACCCGGCTTAAGGCGACTGTCAGGTGCTTCGATGAGGATGTCGACGTTAAAGGTCACACTGCCGCCGCTCCCGGAGGAGGAGTCGGAGTTTGCCACCGAGGCGATAGCCGTGACGGTGCCCTGGCTCACGATATCGGGAAACGCGGGGTAGGTCATGTTGGCGCTTTGGCCCACGGCAATTTTGGCGATATCCTTTTCGCCCACCTGAACCGTCACCTTCATCTTGGACAGGTCGGCGATCTGCATGCACTGCTTGCCGCCGCTCGTATCGCTTTCGCCCATGATCATGCCGCCTGTTACCGTGGCGCCCACCTTGGCGTTGAGCGCCACGATGCTGCCCGAGCTCGGGGCCGTGACCGTACGGCTGGCGGCCTTGGCGTTCGCCTGATCGAGGTTTGCCTGGGCCGATGTGAGGCTGCGCTGCGCGGCCGATACGGCGTTCGTGTCCGCTGATGCGGCGGAGATGCCAGCCGCTGCGGAACCTCCGTCGACGTCCGTCGTTGGGTTGGCCTGCGCGGCAGCTGCGGCTTTCTTCGCGTTGGCGAGGTCTTCTTGAGCGGCTGCAACTGCACGCTGCGCCTCGGCAACGTTGCGATCGAGCTCGTCGTTTTTAATGGTCATAAGCACGTCGCCCTCGTTGACGGATTGGCCTGCCTGCACGTTGATCGAATCGACCGTGCCGTCGACAGAAGGGGAGACCACTGAGGACGAAATGGGTTTGAGCTGGCCTTTTGCCTCGACCGTTGTGCTAAACGTGCCCTCGGTCACCATGTCGGTCGCAGGCCCGCTATCGCCCTGTGGCTGCGCATTGATAACCAGGGTTGCAACAATAGCAATGAGCGCGATGACACCCACGATGCCGGCGGCAATGCCGCGTCGAATCAGCTTTTTGCGTCGACGTTCGGCACGTTTTGCCTTGAGCTTGGCATATGCCTCTTCATCGGAAATCTCGGCCGTATCGTTCATGCGTCCGCTCTCCTTGTCGGCATGTACGTCTGTGATCAGAGGAAGCGTTTCGGTGGCACCTTCGGGCGTGTGCTCGGTATCATCCGGGCCCGGGGTGATGTTGGGGACATTCGGCATAGCGTCTCCTTTATAGAAAGAACCTCGATAATTATATGCGCCCACCGGTTGGGGCGGGCGCATAGGACGGTTTCTTTCGGAACTGTTAGATTGGTCGCAGCGGTTCCACGTTGTAGGAATGCGCGCGTTGCACTACGAGTGGACAACCACGCACAGGCCGACTTTGATGCAATCGTGCAGCGCCTTGGCGTCGGCCAGGCGAAGGTTGATGCATCCGTGGCTGCCGTACCACTTGTAGGAGTTGGGATCGTCGAAACTCTTGTCGTTTTGCCACGTTGCATCGTGGAAACCGACCATGTTGCCCTCAAACGGCATCCAGTAGCTAACCGGGCTCTCGTATTTGGGCTTGCCGGTCTCGGGGCCCTTGGCACCGATGAGTTTGCTGGCGCCATCGTTGCTGTTGATCTGCCATACGCCCTCGGGGGTGGCGTCTTCGCCCGGTTTGCCGGAAATAAAGTTGGCCTCCCACACAATATTGCCGCTCTCGTCGTAGTAGCGCGCGTGCTGCTCGGACAGATCGACATCGACGTATGCCTTCCAGTCAGGCTCTCCCTTTGCGGTAAAGGTGTCGGCCTTCTGGGAGTACTTGATATCGATTTCGCCGGTCTGCTTGTTGTTAATGGCGTCTTCGACCTGCTTGGCGAGCGAGGTACTGTCGATGGACCAACCAAAGTCGCCGCCTTCGACGGCGCACTGCTTGCCATCGGCGCGCGTCCACCAGCGAGTGGAGCCCACGGTATTAAAGCCGTTGGCGAGCTCGGCTGCCCAGCTGCTGATCTGCGACGTATCGAGCGTGGGGTTGGCCGGATCGGCAAAGCTGATCCACTGCAACACGGAGCTGCCATCAACCTTGCCGGCATCCTCGCCGTTGAGCTTGAGGGTCACGTTGACGCCCAAGAAGTTGTTGGCGGCATCGCATGCGGCCTGAATCTGATCATCGGTCAGCGTTCCATTGAGCGGCTCATAGGCATCGTTGCCGAGCTTGGAAAGATCTACGGTCTCGGCCAGCGAGGCAAGCTCGAGCTCGGCATACTTAATGACATGCTCGCGGTTGAGTTTTTCGTTGGAGCGCGCCTTCTCGACGGTAAACTTGCCGGCCTGCTCGTCATAGGAGCTATTGGCCTCGAACGCGCCCGAACGCCCCTCGTTAAACTCGTCGATGGCGGCGCCCAGATCCTTCTCAAACTGCTTTTGGTCAAAGGTGTCGGAGAGCATGGACAGGTCGACGTCTTGATCAAGATCGACTTCGTTGGAGCTAGCGGTTGTTTTGGTCTTGCCGCTTAAGGATTCTACAAGGCGAACCGGCCATACAATGGCTTCGTTGCGGCTGATAATCTCTTTTGCGGCAGCTTCGCCGTCGACAATGGGCTCATCGGACTCGGGCTGATAGGTCCAGCTAAAGTCATCGCCTGTCACGGTGAGCTTATAGTGCTTCCAAGCCGAGTTGACCTTGGTGGCGGCAGACGAAGCGTTGGAGAACGAGACATCGACGCCGGCGATAGTGGTGTTGGGGTAGGCTACCTGCGAAAACGCTACAACGCCTACGATATAGACAATGACGATAAGACCCAGAACGACAAAGAGCGTCGTCTTTTTGCCCGACTTATTGTTCTCGGCGGGTTTGCGTGCGGGGCCGCGATCGCCTCGAGCGTGCGTGGGGGGCTGCTTGGGCGCATTGCCATTTGCCTGGCGCTGCTGATGCTGCTTGTCCGGACGTTGGGAAACGTTTGCCGCACCTCGCTGCTGACCGCGGCTCGGCGCGATAGGACGCGGCGACTGAACGCCGCCGGTGTGCCTGCTCGGCTGCTGCGGATCGGGAATCAGTTGAGTTCGATCGTTTTGCGACATCGTATGCATATCCTTCGGATTTCGCCTTGCGGCTCATCGTGTTTTTACTGGGCTTGCATTATAGCGATTACCCAGTTGTTTGTGGTATGGAAACGGTGGCATTCAAAAGAGGTGGGACATTTGTCCCACCTTCGAGTCGTTCTTTGTCGCTATCCGCACACACCGCATTTTGCACAGGCCGAAAGTGCGGCCGGAGCCTGCGCGATGCCACCCTTTGCCGTCTCGCGCAGCGTGGCCGGCAACGCGTGGCCCACGGAGAGCATGACGTGCGCCATCTGGTCAAACGGCACCAGGCTCTTGATACCGGCGAGGGCGAGTTGTGCCGAGCTGAAGGCCGCTGCCACGCCGATGGCATTGCGGTTTTGGCAGGGCACCTCCACAAGGCCTCCTACGGGATCGCATACGAGTCCCAATAGGTTACTCAGCGCGATGGAACTGGCGTCGAGCGCCTGCTCGGGCGTGCCTCCGAGCATCTGCACCAGCGCGGCGGCAGCCATGGCGGCGGCGCTTCCCACCTCCGCCTGGCAGC
>CALHWR010000158.1 GCA_938036665.1 uncultured Collinsella sp.
CCCGCCCCGTCCCGGCGACATTGCCGAATGCTACGCGGACCCCGCCAAGGCCCGGGACGAGCTGGGCTGGACGGCCGAGTACGGCATTGAAGAGATGTGTGCCTCCAGCTGGAAATGGCAGAGCATGAACCCCAACGGCTACAAGGGCTGAGCCGCGCCCGCCCTTGGATACAAGAATCGGAGCAAAAAGGAGAATAACGCAATGAACAAACCTGTACTCGTTGTTATGGCCGCCGGCATGGGCAGCCGCTACGGCGGCCTCAAGCAGATCGACCCGGTGGGCGGCCACGGCCAGCTCATCATCGACTATTCCATCTTCGACGCCCGCCGCGCGGGCTTCGAGACCGTGGTGTTCATCATCAAGCACGAGATCGAGGCCGACTTCAAGGCCGCCATCGGCGACCGCCTGTCCAAAGTGATGGACGTGCGCTATGCGTTCCAGCAGCTGGACGACCTGCCCGTCGGCTACGCCGTGCCCGAAGGCCGCGTCAAGCCCTGGGGCACCAGCCACGCCATCCTGTCGGCCCGGGACGTCATCGACGGCCCGTTCGCCGTGATCAACGCCGACGACTATTACGGCCCCGAGGCGTTCCAGAAGATCTACGATTACCTGCTCGCCAACCCGGACCGGGACGGCAAATATGAATACGCCATGGTCGGCTATCTGCTGGAGAACACGGTAACCGAAAACGGCCACGTGGCCCGCGGCATCTGCGTGACGAATGCGGAGGGCTATCTGGACAGCGTCACCGAACGCACCCACATCGAAAAAACCGCAGCGGGCGCGCGCTTCACGGAGGATGACGGCGCCACTTGGACGGACCTGCCCGGCGACACCATCGTATCCATGAACATGTGGGGCTTTACCCGGAGCTTTCTGGCCGAGACCGGGGCCCGCTTTGCGGCGTTTCTGGACAACGCGCTGAAAACGAACCCCCTTAAGGGCGAGTACTTCCTCCCCAGCGTGGTGAGCCAGCTCATCGCCGAGGATAAGGCGCAGGTGAAGGTGCTGCACAGCCGCGACAAGTGGTACGGCGTGACCTATAAAGAAGATAAGCCCGTGGTGGTGGCGGCCAT
>CALHWR010000159.1 GCA_938036665.1 uncultured Collinsella sp.
ACCATAAGGTCAGCGCCCTTTCATTTCACGTCACCTTGCTCGCTTAGGGGCGTTTTCGCTGACTTATGCTCAACCTGCGGCGTTGTCTTGCTCCGGGGGTGGCAGTTGGGGACGTTCCTTTTCTGCCGGTAGTTTGGGACACTCCTTGTCAGGTAGTCATTGGGGACGTTCTTGTTTGACTAGTCGTTTAAGAACGTCCCCAACGACTACATAGGATGAGAGTGGATAATCTCCCGGTTTGAGCCTGCATTCAAGCTCAAAGTGGGAGATTATCCACTCTCATTTGTTGTATGTCCGAAAATCCACGCTCGTTTAAATTCTGCCTACATTTGCAGGAACAGTTCGTGGAGGTGGGTGTCTTCGTCGAGCTCGGGGTGGAAGGTGACGCCGAGCTGGTTGCCCTGGCGGGCGGCGACGATGCGGCCATCGACGTTAGCCAAAGTCTGGGCATTGCCGTGCACTTCGACGATGCGGGGCGCACGGATAAACGTCAGCGGCACTTCACCGTCGATGCCGGCTACCTGCCCCTTGGCTCGAAAGCTGCCGAGTTGCCTGCCGTAGGCATTGCGCTCAACGAGCACATCCATGGTTGCCAAGCGCGGCGTCCCCTTATCGTCGTGGGCGGCAAGATCGCGCGCTAATAGAATCAAGCCGGCGCAGGTGCCCAGGACGGGCATGCCCTCAACAATGCGGGTGCGAAGCTCATCGAGCATACCAAGCTCGGCAAGTAACTTGCCCTGAACGGTGGACTCGCCGCCGGGGAGGACCAGGCGGTCAAAGTTCTGCTGCAAATCGGCCGCCTGCCTCAGCTCAATACAACGTGCGCCCAGCTCGGATAGCCTTGCCTCGTGCTCGGCAAAAGCGCCTTGGACCGCCAGCACGGCGACCGTCTGGTCTGCGTAATCGCTCATGTGCGATCCTTTCTGCTGGACTAGCGTCCGCGCTCCTCCATGATGATCTCGATCTCGTCGGCGTTGATGCCCACCATGGCCTCGCCCAGGTCCTCAGAAAGTTCGGCAATGAGTTTGGCGTCGGTGAAGTTTGCCACGGCCTTAACGATGGAGGCGGCGCGCTTGGCGGGGTCGCCGCTCTTAAAGATGCCCGAGCCGACAAAGACACCCTCGGCGCCCAGCTGCATCATCAGCGCGGCGTCGGCGGGGGTCGCTACGCCGCCGGCGGCAAAGTTCACGACGGGGAGCTTGCCCGTGGCATGGACCTCGCGGACCAGCTCGACCGGCACCTGCAGCTGCTTGGCTGCCTCAAAGAGCTCGTCGTCACGCAGGGCAACTACGTCGCGGATCTGCTTTTGGATCTTGCGCATGTGGCGCACAGCCTGGACGACGTCGCCCGTGCCCGGCTCGCCCTTGGTGCGAATCATCGTGGCGCCTTCGGCAACACGGCGCAGCGCCTCGCCCAGATCACGGGCGCCGCAGACAAACGGCACGTCAAACTGGGTCTTGTCGATATGATAGACGTCGTCGGCGGGGGAGAGAACCTCGGACTCATCGATGTAGTCGATCTCGATGGCCTGCAGGATCTGCGCCTCGACGATGTGACCGATGCGGCACTTGGCCATGACGGGGATGGAGACGGCCTCCTGGATGCCCTTGATCATCTTGGGGTCGCTCATGCGCGACACGCCGCCGGCGGCGCGGATGTCGGCCGGGATGCGCTCGAGAGCCATGACGGCGCAGGCGCCTGCCTCCTCGGCGATGCGTGCCTGCTCGGGCGTGGTGACGTCCATGATGACGCCGCCCTTGAGCATCTGCGCGAGCTCGCGATTGAGTTTGACGCGATCGGCCTTGCTGGTCTGTTCTGCCATGGTTGCTCCCTTGGTTGGCATGTACATTGCTTGACGGAACATCCTATCGGGGAGCTGGGTATGGCGAAATACTCAGTTTTCGAGATAATAACAAGGTCAGAATAATACCAGATTGAACGGTTCGATATGGTCAGGTGATAAACTCATGTTTGACTACAATTTGGAAAAACGCGGCGAAGCATCGCTCTATGAGTATATTTACCAGCAAATTCGAGATGATATCGTTGCTGGACGTATTGCGGCGGGGGAACATCTTCCGTCTAAGCGCGCCTTTGCCAGCCATCTGGGAATCAGTGTCATTACCATCGAGAATGCATATAGCCAGCTACTTGCCGAGGGCTATATTTGCTCAATGCCGCGTCGTGGCTACTACGCTTGCGAGCTTCCGGATGCACCGGTTTTGGCTTCGGCTGCGGAGGGCATCGACCGAGATGCCGTCTCTGCGGGCCCCAGTGCGCGTGATGTCAACGGACAGGTCGAGCGATTCGATGCGCTTTCTCCTTCCGCTTTGGAGGCGGCGCGGCTTTGGCAAAGCGCGCTGCGGGCGACGCTGGCATCTGAAGATGAACGCGAAATCTTTTCGACTGCGCCGGCACAGGGCACCGCTCGGCTACGACGCGCAATCGCTCGCCATCTGCGCGGGACACGGGGCATGAATGTTAATCCCGACAACATCGTCATCGGTGCGGGCGCCCAGCTGCTCGATACCATGTTGGTTCAGTTGCTTGGAGCCGACAAGGTGTATGCCGTTGAAGATCCGGGCTATTTGCGCCTGACGCGCATCTATCAGGCTATGGGCTGCGAAGTTCGACATATCCCGTTGGATGATGAGGGCGTGGACTTGAGCGTTCTGCAGAAAGCCGGGGCCGATGTCCTTCACCTGATGCCGTCCCATCAGTATCCGACCGGCCTTGTGACGAGCATTGCGCGTCGCTATGCGCTGCTGAGCTGGGCCGCCGAGCGACCAGGTCGGTATCTCATCGAAGATGACTTTGATTGTGAGTTTCGCCTTGCCGGCAAGCCGATTCCCGCGCTCGCGTCGATCGATGCCGCCCAGTCGGTTATCTACACCAACACGTTTTCGAAGAGCCTGTCATCGGCGTTGCGTCTAGCGTACATGGTGTTGCCCGATGAGCTAATGGAGCGGTTTAGGCACAACCTTGGTTTTTACGCCTCGTCGGTGAGCTCTGTTGACCAGGTCGCTTTGGCTCGTTTGCTGGAATCGGGTGATTACGAGCGACATGTGAACCGCGTACGCGTTCGTGCTCGCGAGGCGCGTGATGGCCTGGCGACGCTTGTACGGAAAACGTTTCCGGCAGGGGAAGTCTCGATCGAGCATGCAGACGCGGGCCTTTACTGTATCGTGGTTGCGGAGCGTGGAATGGGCGGAAGCACTTTTGCACGGGCCCTCACGCGCTCGAGCATCCCTTTTATCGATATCGGTGACTGTTTTTGGTGTGCCGATGGCGCATCTGTCCCTGAAAACTCAACTCAAATTCTTGTTCAGTATGACGATCTGAGTCCAAAAGTACTAACTACCTTGGAATTGCAGCTAATGGGGGGCGCTCTGCAACCTAAGTGAGTAGACTTTTAGCACTTTGGCGACCAGGCAGTTTTGTAACAAGCTATCTACCTGCGGTTTTGAAAAGCAGGATGACCGGCCTGATCGGGATGTTCAAAAAAGTCTACTCACTTGCCGCGCAAAGCTCCTGCATGAGAAAAAATGGGGTTTTCAACAGGGCTTCGTCCAGCTCTTGGCAAGCTTTTGGCCAGTTGGGGAGGGCTGTTGAAAACTCGGCAGTCCGTTCGGCGCCATTTTTGGTGCGTTCGCGCCAATGCGTGACTGACTGGGTTGAAATTCGTGTTTTCCTGTGCCTATGAAGGATCTACTTTGTGACATATCAGCTTTTAGGTACTGGCGTTTGCCTCCTCAAGTCCGCGCTTTGTGTCCGCCGCTTCCACGACCGGAAGAAGACCGGCAGCGATATGATCTCGCCCGCAACCCGACGGCTGCGGTCGCGCTCGGTTTTCCGTTGTATACATTGGTTCGGTCGAGAAACAAACGGACTTGTCCTGCCAGCATTAGGCAGCGGCTGTTTCTTGGTGAGCTTCCCGGGGAATCCGTGCTGGAAACGGAGCATGGGGTTTTGATTACGTCTCCTCTACTGACGGCATTCATCATGTTGCGGCATCTGACGGATCTTCAGCTTCTTTTGGTATTGGCGGAGATGTGTGGCTTGTTTGCGGTGTGTGCCCTGCCGGCGGCACTTGAGGCGGAGCTTTCGCGTGCAATTGATTCGGGCGCGATTTCGACAACGTTCGGTTGGGTGCGCTGCCCGTCCGAGGACGGCGCCGCTTCAAATTTATGGCGTCGAGACGCTTTGGTTTTGGGCGGAGACCTTGACCGTTTTTTTTTCAGATGTTTGCGGGATGCGTTACGGCAATAGATTTATAGCGGTATCGCAACTCGTTCCATTGGGCGCCGCGTCGCCTTTTGAGGTCGAGGCGTATTTGCTACTTGCACTGCCGCGATCCCTGGGAGGCGAAGGTTTTTGCGGCATAGAGCTTAATGTTGAAGTGATGCTAAGCACAAGTGCTCGAGCGATTGTGGGAAAGTCCCGTGTATATATCGACCTACTTTTGTCTTCGCCGGACGGCAGGCGACAGGTGGCCATTGAATGTCAGGGAAAGGCCTCACACGGACGCGCAGGAGATGGCTTGCGTGACGCTGACCGCATGACGGCCCTTCAGGCCATGGGCTACGATGTGCTTCTCCTGACACACAGACAGATATCCGATGGGGATAGATTCCGCGCGATCGTTAAGGCCGTATGCAGGATGCTCGATGCTGAATATCGTGATAAAAGCTCAGATGAGCAAAGGGCTGAGACATTACTCCGGTCTGAACTATTCGTTGACTGGACAAAATTGGGAGTAATCGACGGAAAGATGCCCGTTAGACGCAAAACAGCTCGATCGTGGACGGCTGCGGTTCTAAGTGAGTAGGCTTTTGACACTTTGGCGACCAGGCCGTTTTGAAACAAGTCATTTACCTGCGACTTCATAAAGCAATACGGATGGTCTGCTCGGCAAGTTTCGAAAAGTCTACTCACTTAGTTTTTGACGAGAGACCGATGCCGAAGATAGCTCTATTTCAGGGCGTTAACGAGTCCTCGAGACACAAAAAGGCCCGAACCAATACGGTCCGGGCCTCATCGAGCTAGAGGTTATGTCTCAAGCGGTTGGCTTAGCCAAAGTAGCGCTTCAGCAGGCCGGCGAAAGCCTTGCCGTGGCGGGCCTCGTCGCGAGCCATCTCGTGCACGGTGTCATGGATGGCATCGAGGCCGGCGGCCTTGGCGCGCTTAGCGAGATCGGTCTTGCCAGCGGTGGCGCCGTTCTCGGCCTCAACGCGCATCTCGAGGTTCTTCTTGGTGGAGTCGGTCACGACCTCGCCCAGAAGCTCAGCGAACTTGGCGGCGTGCTCGGCCTCCTCGTGGGCAGCCTTCTCCCAGTACAGGCCGATCTCGGGATAGCCCTCGCGATGAGCGACGCGAGCCATGGCCAAGTACATACCGACCTCGGAGCACTCGCCCTCAAAGTTGGCGCGCAGGTCGGCAACGATGTCCTCGGAGACGCCCTCCATCTTGGCGACGCCCACGACGTGCTCGGCAGCCCACTCGAGCTGGCCCTCCTCCTGCTTCAGGAAACGAGAACCGGGAACGCCGCACTGGGGGCACTTGAAGTCCTCGGGCAGCTGGTCGCCGTCGAACTCTTCCACATAACCGCAAACGGGGCAAACAAACTTCATGATTCGATCCTTTCGATCGATGGCGATTGTGCGCTCGTCCGGTCCCGTAAGGGCCCTCTCCGGACGTGCGTCTTGACGAGTTCTATTATCCATAAATGCGACCGAATGTGAAGCCTATTAGGAATGATTTTTAATAAAATAATTTTGGGCATGTGAAGATGTTGATTGATTAACGATTGCCAGGCCGCTCGAGACCTCCGCTGAGTACAATCGGTCGAGCAAATGTTGACCTATCAACAAATGAAGGAGTTTCCTTTATGCATCTAGCCCGTCGTGCCTGGTGCCGAACATATCAGACGGTTTTTCGCATCGCATTGCCGATCCTGCCCTATACCGAGCCGCGCATTTTGGAGCATGCCGAGGACGTGCCCGCGGTGCTTCAAAAGCGCTCGATACAGCGGGTTCTTATCGTGACGGATCCCGGTATTGCCCGTCTGGGGCTCACGGCGCCGCTCGAGACGGCGCTCGCGTCCAAGGGAATTGGCGTTACGGTCTATGCCGAAACGCGTGCGAACCCCACGGTCTCAAACGTGGAGGAAGCGGCGTCCCTGTATCGCGAGAGCGCCTGTCAGGCCATTATCGGCTTTGGCGGCGGCTCGGCCATGGACTGTGCCAAGGGCGTGGGCGCACGCATCGCACAGCCAAACAAGCCCATCAACAAGATGCGCGGCCTGTTGCGCGTCCACCGTCTCCTGCCGCTGCTCATCGCCGTTCCCACCACGGCAGGTACGGGTAGCGAGGTCACGCTCGCAGCGGTCATTACCGATGACGAGACGCACTACAAGTACCCCATTAACGACTTTGTGCTGATCCCGCGCTTTGCGGTACACGACCCCGAGTTTACACGTGGCCTGCCCGCCTCCATTACGGGGCAGACGGGCATGGATGCTCTGACGCATGCCGTCGAGGCCTTTATCGGGCGCAGCACCACGCCCTACACGCGCAAGATGGCGCGTCAGGCGGTGCAGCTCATCCGCGACAATTTGCTCGAGGCCTATGAGCATGGCGACGACATGCGCGCTCGTCGCAATATGCTTTCGGCGGCGTATAAAGCGGGTGTTGCATTTACCCGCTCCTATGTCGGATATGTGCATGCCATCGCGCATAGTCTGGGCGGCCGATACGGAATTCCGCACGGCTTGGCCAACGCCATCATCCTGCCGCACATGCTTCGCGCTTATGGTGACGCCGCCGCCCCCACGCTTGCCGATCTTGCTCGCATGGCCGGTATCGCGCCGGCTAACGCGCAGGACAGTCTTGCGGCCGAGGCCTTTATCGATTGGGTCGACCGCATGAATGCCGCCTTGGGCATTCCCAAATATGTGACGGGCATTCGCCGCTCCGATATTCCGCAAATGGCGGCCCATGCCGATGCCGAGGCCAATCCGCTATACCCCGTTCCACTTTTGATGGACCGTTTGGAGCTCGAGCGTATGTACGAGGTCGTCGCGGGTGGTATGTTTGAGGATGAGAACTAGGAGGGCCCATGAACACCGAGGAAATCGCGCGCATTGTCGGCGAACAGCGCGCCTACTTTAAGACGCGCGCCACGTTTGATGTCGATGCTCGACGTCGCGCCCTCGTGCGCCTGCGCGAGGCGGTGCGAGCACACGAGACCGATATTGCCCATGCGCTCAAGACCGATTTGGGAAAGTCGCATGACGAGGCCTATATGTGTGAGATCGGCACCTCGCTTTCCGAGATTCGTCATCAGATTGCGCATGTGGCTCGATGGAGCCGTCCGCGCCTGCGCTCCTGCGACCTCGCCAATGCTATTAGCGTGTGCAAGACGCAAGCCGTGCCCTATGGCGTCACGCTCGTCATGGCTCCATGGAACTATCCGTTTTTGTTGACGCTCGAGCCGCTCGCCGGCGCGCTCGCTGCGGGTAACACCGTGGTCATCAAGCCGAGTGCCTATGCGCCGGCTTCGAGCGCGGTGCTCAAGCAAATCTGCGAAGAGACGTTTGATCCGCGCCTGGTGACGGTTATCGAGGGCGGGCGCGCCGAGAACGAAGCGCTGCTCGATGAGTGCTGGGACAAGATCTTCTTTACCGGCAGCGTTCCGGTCGGCAAACTCGTCATGGAGCGGGCAAGTAAAAACCTGACGCCCGTGACGCTTGAGCTGGGCGGAAAGAGTCCCGGCATTGTGGATGCGACGGCAAACTTGAAGGTCGCGGCACGGCGCATCGCCTTTGGTAAATGGCTCAACGTGGGCCAGACCTGTGTAGCGCCCGATTATCTGCTGGTCGACGTGCACGTGCACGATGAGTTGTTGGGCCTCATCAAGGAGGAGGTCCGCCGCATGTTTGGCGAGCATCCGCTCGACAACGAGGATTACGGCCACATCGTCAACGCCAAGCATTTTGCGCGCGTGCGCGGGCTGATCGATCCCGACAAGGTTGTGCTGGGAGGCACGGCGCGCGAGTCGTCGCTCAAGATTGAGCCGACGATCCTAGACGGCGTGTCCCCCGATGACGCCGTGATGCAGGAAGAAATCTTCGGTCCCATCTTGCCGGTGCTGACGTTTGAGAGCTTAGACGAGGCCGAGACGTTTATTACGGATCGTCCGACACCGCTGGCCTTATATATCTTTAGCCAGGACCGCGCAGTTCAGGAGCGCTTTGTGCGCCATGTGCCCTTTGGCGGCGGCTGCGTCAACGACACGATCATGCATCTGGCTACGAGCCATATGGGCTTTGGCGGCATGGGCGCGAGCGGTATGGGGCAGTACCATGGACGCGAGAGCTTCGATACGTTTAGCCACAAGAAGAGCATCGTGAACAAGGCAACGTGGTTGGACGTGCCATTCCGCTATGCTCCTTACGCAAGCTGGAAGCACAAGTTCGTGCGCATGTTTGTGCATTAGAATCAGATAAGGATGAATTTATGTCCGCACGGGCCCGTAGACTTCTCGATAAGGTCAAACGCTGGTTTATCCGGCCGTTAGAGGAGTTGCCATGTACGAGCCTTCACGTGTTCTTCTGTCGTTTCATATCGCAGGATTTCAATATGCCGACGGTGCTTTGGTCCTAGGCGATCTTAAAGCGGGCGATAAACTGACGCTGTGTGCCGAGCACGATAATCCCCATGATCCCGAGGCGGTTGCGATCTATTACGGCAACACCAAGCTTGGCTATGTTCCGGGAAACGAGGTCGGCCCGCTGTCCTTGATGATGTATTACGGCCACGAGGATGTGTTTGAGGCCCGCGTACAACAGGTTGCCCCCGAGCGCAGCCCGTGGCATCAGATGCGCGTTGGCCTCTATGTGGTGGATGCTCGCTAGTCGGCAATGGAGGCTGCCATGTTTGTTGACGATGATCTGTTCGATCTGACGGATGACCCGTTTGAGTGGGATATGCTACTTGATGACGATGAGTTGGAGCAGGACCGCAAAAAGCAAAAGGATAAGAACACCCCGGGAAAAGATTCGAATAAAAAGGACAAGCGCCGCCGCGGACTGTTCGGCGGGCTCTTTGGATAACCGCCGCATCGCTACGTCTGTATACTTAGCACGAGTTGAACGCGTTGCGAAATGAGGGCATAGACGATGATGTGGTTTACCGCCGACCTGCACCTGGGCGATACGAATATCTTGCACGACATGGATCGGCCGTTTGATTCGGTCGAGGAGATGAACCGCAAGGTCATCGATGCCATCAATGAGTGCGTGGCTGTGGACGACCGCCTCTATATCTTGGGAGACTTTACCTACCGTTTGCCCCTGGCAGAGGCGGTGCGCCTGCGCGAGCGTATCGAATGCAAGAATGTGACGCTCATCCGTGGTAACCATGACGGCGACTGGGAAGATCCCGACGTACCGCAGATTTGGGAAGACGTGCGCGATTACCTGGAGATTGCTCCCGGCTATGCCAAGGGGCATCGTCTGGTTATGAGCCACTACCCCATGCTCAGCTGGAATGGTAAGGCGCGTGGCGCCATCATGCTACACGGGCATATCCACAGCAGAGGAGACCGCACCAACGCTCGCAACCGCGATCGCGAGCGCCCCATTTACCGCTACGATGTGGGCCTCGACGCCAACAACTACAAGCCCGTAAGCCGAGACCAGATCCTGAATTTCTTTGGACTGTAGCTCGCAAGCCGCCACGAAGGGGACAGGCACCTTTGTGGTGGTTCTGGCGCCGTACTCATTCTGGTAGCGGCGACTTATTTGTCCGCGCGGCGCGGTAGAGTGAAGGCGGTTGAAGTTTGCGTCCATCGAGGAGCTGCTATGAACGAGATTAAGTGCCCGCATTGCGGCGAAGTTTTTAAGGTCGATGCGTCCGGCTATGCGGATATCGTCAAACAAGTGCGCAATGCCGAGTTTTCGCGCGATCTGGATGAGCGTGTGAGGGCAGTCCAGCGCGAGGGCGAGCAGGCGCTGGAGCTTGAGCGCTCGCGTTCGACGGCTGCCTTGCAAGAGGCAGAGTCTCAGCGCAACGCTCAGCTTGCCGAGCAGAAGAACACTGCGGAGCAGAAGCTGGCACAAGAGGTTGCCAAGCGCGACGCTGAGCTTGCCGAGCTGCGCGCCAAGCTCGAAGGCGCTGCCGCAGAGCGCGAGAGTGCAAGTCAGCGCGCGGCGGTTGAGGCCCGCGCCGATGCTCAAAAGGAGAATGCCGAGCTTCAGCGCGAGATCGACAATTTGCGTGCGCAGCTGGAGCGCAAAGATGACGAAGCCAAGCTCGTCGAGTCGGCGACGCGCAATGCCGCTCAAAACGATTTAGCTGCACGTGATGCTCAGATTGCTGAGCTGCAGGCCAGACTTGCCGCGGCGGACAAGGCCCAGGAGATGGCGCTTGCCGCCGCTGCGGCCGAGTCGCAGCGTGAGCTCGATGCCGCTCGCAGCGAGGCCGAGCGCGCGCTTGCTGACTATCGCGTGAAGGTGCAAGAGAAGTTTTCTGCCGCAAAGGCACAGTCCGAGCAAGAGGCCGAGGGTCTGCGTGCCCAGTTGCGCGAGCAGGAACTGATGGCAAAAATGAACCTGTCAGAGGCGGTCGCCGCGGCGGAGCGAGAGCGCGATGAGGCACGTGCCAAGCTGACGAGCGAGTTGGCGGTGCGCGATTCTCGTGAGGAGCAAGCCAAGGCGGCACACGAGCTCGAGCTTGCGCAGGCCAAGCGCGCGAGCGATGACCTGATTCGCTACAAGGATGAAGAGATTGAGCGCCTTAAGGACATGAAGGTCCGCCTGTCCACCAAGATGGTGGGCGAGTCGCTCGAGCAGCACTGCGAGACCGAGTTCAACCGTCTGCGCATGACGGCGTTTCCCAACGCGTACTTCGAGAAAGATAACGATGCGTCCGAGGGTACCAAGGGCGACTTTATCTTCCGCGAGTGCGACGCGAGCGGTAACGAGGTCATTTCGATTATGTTCGAGATGAAAAACGAGAACGACGAGACCACGACCAAGCATAAAAACGAGGACTTCTTTAAGAAACTCGACCACGATCGCCGCCAAAAAGGCTGTGAGTACGCGGTGCTCTGCACGCTACTCGAGCCCGAGAGCGAGCTCTATAACGCAGGGATAGTCGACGTGAGCTATCGCTACGAGAAGATGTACGTGATTCGCCCACAGTTTTTCATTCCCATGATTACGCTTCTTCGCAACGCCGCCATGGGTTCGCTGCGCTATAAGCAGGAGCTAGCGGAGTACAAACAGCAGAATATCGACGTTACGAACTTCGAAGCCAAGATGGAAAAGTTCAAGAATGATTTCGGCCGCAACTACGAGATTGCGAGTCGCAAGTTCCAAACAGCAATCGATGAGATCGACAAGACGATTAGCCATCTGCAGAAAACCAAGGAGGCGTTGCTGTCCTCCGAGAACAACCTGCGCCTAGCCAACAAGAAAGCCGACGATCTTACCATTCGCAAGCTCACGTGGGGCAACAAGACCATGAAGGCGGCGTTTGACGAGGCGCGCGGGGCTGCGTCAGAGACAAACGATGAGCCAGCCGAGGCGGATTCGTATGAGATCGAGGATGCCGAGTAAGGTATAGCGGATAGTGCAAAAGCGGGGCCGCTGGCGAAATTGCCAACGGCCCCGTTTCGTTTCGGTATGTTCGGCTAGTCCTCGAGCAGGTCCTCGATAAAGCCGACACGGTAGTTTTTGAAAATGACCTCGCCACCGTCTTGCGTGGCGTCTAGATCGACATCGCCCATAATGCCAAAGTCGTGGTCGCCATCCTCGTCGGCAAAAATCTGGTGCACGTGCCATACGTGCGCGGTCTTCTCGTCGGACTCGTCGATGGAAAACATCGCGGCGCTGCGGGCATCTCCGTCGGTGAGGATTTCCTCGTGCTGCTCGTGGTAAGCGTCGAGTGCTTTTTGCCAGCGGATCTCGCTCATGCCCCAGTCGTCGTCGAGCTCGCCCAGGTCGCGAACGTGCTCGCGGGCGGCAAGGGTCACGCGACGGAAGAGCGCGTTGCGCACCAACAGCGTGCAGCCGCGACGGTCCGCCACGACCTCGTCGATGCCCTGCGGCGGCGCAGCATCGAGTGCAGCGGGGTTGCCGGCGTTCTCCCACTCGTCCACCAGGCTCGAGTCGACCGAGCGCGCCACAAAGCCGAGCCACGAAATGATGTCACGCAGGCGCTCGTCGCGCTTCTCGATGGGTACGGTGCGGTCGAGAGAACGGTAAGCCTCTGCCAGGTAGCGCAGCAAAATGCCCTCGGAGCGGGCGATGCCGAGCTTTTGAATGTAGCCCTTAAAATCGCTCGCGCTTTCCAGCATATCGCGCAGGACGCTCTTGGGAGAGAGCTGGTAGTCGTTTGCCCAGGGTACTTCCTGGCAGTACTTGTCAAAAGCGGCGTCGAGCAAGTCCTCGAGCGGCTTTTCGTAGGTGACGTCCTGGATGCGCTCCAGGCGTTCCTCATATTCGACGCCGTCAGCCTTCATTTCTGCCATCGCGCGGTCGCGCGCGGCGCGCTCCTGTGCGCGCAATATCTGCTTGGGATCCTCGAGCGTTGACTCGACCATCGAGATCAGATCCATGGTATAGGTCTCACTCTCGGGGTCGAGCAGCTCCAGCGCGGCAAGCAAAAACGGCGAGAGCGGCTGGTCGAGCGCAAAGTCCTCGGGCAGGTCGACCGTCAGCGCGTAGTCGATGTCCGGCGCGGCATCAGCCGGAGCGTCGGGTGCGGGCGGTACCTCGGTGCGCACGACGACGCCGGAGTCGATGAGCGTGGCGAAGATTTCGTCGGCGCGAACCTCGAGCTTGGCCTTTTCTTCGGGGGTCTGCAGGCTTGTCTCGATGAGGTCGTGCACGCGGGCGCGAGCGTCACCGCCCTGCTCGACCACGCTAATCACCATGGAGTGTGTGATGCGAAGGCGCGGCTTGAGCGTCTCGGGCTGCGTCTCGATCAGGCGCTCAAAGGTCTGCTTGTTCCAGGTGACAAAGCCCTCGGGGGCCTTCTTCTTTTTAATCTTGCGGAGCTTTTTGGGATCGTCGCCCGCCTTGGCCATAAGCTTGGCATTCTCGATCTCGTGCTCGGGTGCCTCGGCGATCACCATGCCCTCGGTATCGAAGCCCGAGCGACCGGCGCGACCAGCGATCTGATGAAACTCACGGGCGCGCAGGCGACGCATCTTGTAGCCGTCGAACTTGGTGAGCGCGGTGAGCACCACGGTATGGATGGGTACGTTGATGCCGACGCCGAGCGTATCGGTACCGCAGATGACGGGCAGCAGGCCCTGCTGCGCCAAGCGCTCGACCAGCAGGCGATAGCGCGGCAACATGCCAGCATGGTGCACGCCGACGCCGCAGCCGAGCAAACGCTTGAGGATCTTGCCGAAGGCCGTCGAGAAGCTCGTGCCTTTGGCGGCTTCCTTAATAGCCTCGCGCTGCTCCTTGCTGGCGATGCCAAAATTGGCGAGGGATTGCGCCGTCGCAAGTGCGGCGTCCTGGCTAAAGTGCACGATGTAGAGCGGGGCCTCGCCACGGCGCATGGCGAGCTCGACGGTGCCCTCAAGCGAGGTCGTCACGTAGTCGTAGCTCAGCGGCACGGGGCGTGGGGCATCGACGACCAAGTCGCAGGTAGCGCCGGTGTGTTCCTCGAGTGAGGTGGCGATGGCAGTGACATCGCCGAGCGTGGCACTCATGAGCATAAACTGCGTATGGGGCAGGGTGAGCAGCGGCACCTGCCAGGCCCAGCCGCGGTCGGGGTCGGCAAAGTAGTGGAACTCGTCCATGGCCACGCAGCCCACGTCGGCGTCCTCGCCCTCGCGGAGCGCATCGTTGGCAAGGATTTCGGCCGTGCAGCAGATGACGGGTGCCTTGGTGTTGATATGCGTGTCGCCGGTGATCATGCCGACGTTATCGCGGCCGAGCACCTGTACCAGATCGAAGAACTTTTCGCTGACCAGAGCCTTGATAGGAGCCGTATAGTAGCAGCGCTTGCCCTGTGCCATGCCCATAAAGAGCATGCCCAGCGCAACAAGTGACTTACCCGAGCCGGTCGGCGTGCCTAAGATGACGTGATCGCCGGCGGCCAGGTCCATGAGGGCCTCTTCTTGGTGATCCCACAGCTCGATGCCGCGGTCGCTCGTCCATTCAAAGAAGCGTTCGAAGGCTTGATCGGGCGTGAGCCATGGTTCGGGCTCGCTGCCGTCCTCGGGCTCCCACCAGGTGGGGGAGAGCGCACCGAGTGAGCCGAATTCGGCTTCGGTTCCCGTGCCGCCCGAGAATGAACTGGCGGCTCCGGCGCCGGAGACGGTGCTGGCGGCGATATCTGTCGTGGTCTGTGCCATGTGTTTGCTTTCTCTCGCGATTGTCCGCCAACTATTATGGCGTAGCGGCGGCGCGGGGTGCCAGCGCGAAAGAAAATGCAGGAAATGGGCGTCCTGCTCAGCCGTTTGGTGCGGCCGCGAGCTAAGTGAGTAGACTTTTTGCGATTTCGCCAGCACATGGCTTTTGCGTAAGGGATTTACCTGCGGTTTTACTTGTTCCTATGCGGGTTGTGCTTGGCTATTGCTAAAAAGTCTACTCACTTAGGCTTGAGGGTCGTTCGTCGGTGCCTATTTGCGCTTGCTCGCTGGCGACGTGACTGTCAAAAGCCCCTATGACTCCTGCGGAAGGCGCTTTTTGCCTTTGCGGGTGCGGTTTCTAAAGTTCTCGACGGCCTCTTCCATGCCCAGAGGTACATAGGTGAGCTCATCGAGGTTTTCGGGCAGGTAGCAGGCAAGGCTTTGCTCCTGCGCGCGGCCCGCCGCGAGCTGTTCATTGCTGGGCTGCGCGCCGGGTGTGGCGCAAATGCCATAGACGACGGCACCCATCTCGCGCGTGCGGCATTCGTACTCGGTCTCGGGATGCTCGGGATGGTCGCGGCGGACGTCGTCGCTTACCCAAAGCGTGTCGTAGCCGGCCGCGGCAAACTGCCCCAGGGCGTAGTCGCGCAATGGCTTACTGTCGGTTCGCAGTGTGACGGTGGCGCCGGCTGAAAAGAGCGGGCGGTAGAGCATCAGATGGTCGACATGGACGAGTCGTTTTTTGGCGTACTTGGCCTTGGGCTGCGGCGTGGGAAAGTTGATGGTTATGGCGTCGAGCTCGCCTGCGGCAAACAGCTGCGGCAACGTTGCGGCGCCTCGGGGCAGGACGAGTGCGTTGGATAGCTCCTGCTCGCAGATTTTCTGTGCGGCATAGGCGATGCAGATGGGCTCCTGGTCCATACCGATAAAGAGGGTGTTTGGCTCGTGCGCCGCACGCTCTACAAGGTACGTTCCCTTGCCACAGCCAAGATCCAGGTGAAGGTGTTCGAAGGGCTTGCTGCCAACTGGCGCGCAAGCCTCGCGCCAATCTCCGGCATAGGCCTCGGGGTTCGTCTCGATTGCATCGGCGTAGCGCCCCAGGCGCTCTTCGAGCACAAAGTTCTTAGGCGTGCGAACGTGGACGGCTCCCATGAGGCTCCTTGGTCATACGTATGGAACACATTGCAGGCGCGTTCCGTCAATGGGTTGAAAAAGGGTGGGCATGGTTTGCCCGAAAGATGCGGTGCGGCTCAGCGACGAGTCGCTGACGCCTATAGACGCTTGAGAATCACGTAACGGTTGAGATCGCCGCTGCGACCGTCGGCATGGAAGCGCTCAAGCTCGCGCACGGGGACCTCGCCGCTCTTGTAGAACGTACGGACGCCGCGCACCAGGTCGGTGATCTGCTGATCGTCAAAGTGATGGCAATAGCGGTAGGCGTGGCGGTCGTTTTGCCAGCCAATGAGGTGGTCACCGGCTTCAAACTGCGCGGAATCGTAACCCTCAAACGGCGGGGTGAGCTCGGCGCGGGCCTCGGCACGAACGGCCTTGCGCGCCATGCGCCCGTCGTTCATAAACTCCCAAAAGCTGATGGCGATGATGCCGCCTGGGCGCGTCTGGCGCACCAGGGCGTCGAGCACGCGTACGCGGTACTCGCACGACGGCACGTGGTGCATAAATCCAAAGCAGACCGAGATGTCGGCGAGCGGGGCGTTGAAAAGCACGTCGGGTGTCTTGGCGGGGTTGAGCTTCATGAGGGCGTCGAGCACATCGAGTTCCTGGAAGTGCAGGTTGGGAATGCGCAGGGCGTGACCGTGCGCATCGATAGCCAAATCCTGACACGAGTCAACACCATAGAACTCAAACGGGCAACTGGCGTCTGCCGAGGGGTTTGTGCCGTCGACGCCCTTGGCGGCAAGTGCGCCGCCGGCGGCAAAGTTCTCGAATCGCATATTGCCGCAGGCGAGATCGAAGACGCGGACGGGATGCTCGATCGTGGCGACGTCGAGCTGCTCGAGCGCTATGTCCATGGTGCGTACCCAGCCGGGCCACGGTGCCTGGCGCGTATCGGAGAAGGAGGCGGAGTGCTCGCGATAGAACGTATTGTTGAGCTGAATGAGCGATGAGGCGAAATCGCGGTTCACGGCGCGGAACTCCCTCCGTTGGCGGTGCGGAATAAACAGTACGACCATACTACCGTTAACGCCGCAACGGGGACAACCGAGCTGCGGGTCATTGCTTTGTTTGGACACATTTCCGCAGCTCATATATGCCCGCAACCGCCGGTTGTCAAAAATCTCACTAGAATAGGTGGCATGCTTTTGACGGTGGCGGATAGATTTTTAACTGTGCAAGGCGCCTTAAGAACAAAAACGGTCCGGCGGCACGGCTGGCATCGCATAGGAGGAACCATGAATGTAGAAACTGCGCAGCGGCTCGCCGACCTTCGTCGCAGCAAGGGTTTTAGCCAAGAAGGGCTGGCGCGAAAGCTGGGGCTGTCGCGCC
>CALHWR010000160.1 GCA_938036665.1 uncultured Collinsella sp.
CTGGGCGCCGCGCTGCTAGCGCTCGGTGCAGAGCTACATTCGGGCGTGGAGACGGTGCTTGATCTGATTGGGTTTGACGAGCGCGTGCGGGATGTCGATCTGGTCATAACGGGCGAGGGCAATATGGACGAGCAATCCGCCGCCGGCAAAGCGCCGGTGGGTGTGGCCCGCCGTGCCAAGCGCTATGGCAAGCCGGTGGTCGCCGTCGTGGGCGGTCGCGCTGACAACCTGGATGCGGTGTATGAGCAGGGCGTCGACCTGGTTTTGACGATCTGCCGCAAGCCCATGGGCCTTGAGCTGGCGCTCGATCCCCAAGAAGCCATAACCAACCTTATCTGCGCCGGCGAGTCTGCCGCTCGATCCTACGACCTCGCCCGCCTCTAAAACCCATCCCCTCGATAAGTTGCGGTGAAATACGGAGTGTTTTTGCCTTTAAGGTGCCAATTCAGTCCGTATTCCACCGTAACTTCGTGAATGGTCATCCGAGGCTGGTCGACATGGGTTTCGAGTCGGACCGTTTGCCACGAAACACGGCTATCTACTACGTTTAACCGACCACCCTCGACTATCTCGGAATTTGCAAAAATGAAACCGCAGGTAGAGAGCTTGCCGATTTCCGAAAAAGTCGGCTATGGTCGACCCCTGCGACCAAAACGTAGTAGATGGGGCCTTTTCGTGGCGCAGCACCAGATCAGTCTTTTTGGGACGGGGCTTTCTTGGCTACTTTCGTCACCCTGATGTCCCCAGTCAAAAAGTAGTCAAAAAAGCCCCGTCCCAAATTAGCTGTCTTGCCCCATCGGGCGGGAGCAGGTAAGATATATCGAGCGCCTAGCGCGTTCGATGGGTTCGGATGACGACATGTTCCGAATCTGGTCAGGTCCGGAAGGAAGCAGCCATAAGGAGCCTCTGTCGGGCATCCGAATCCATCGAGTGCGCAGGCGCTTTTTCGTGCCGCGGCTACCCGCGAGTGCCGGCAGGGTCACATTTATCTGATAATTGAATCCCTGGCGTTATGTCGCTCGCTGGCGTTGCCAAAACATCGGCTGCTACGTGCCTTGGGCGCTAGCGGCCGTTGCCCTTACATCTGTAACGAGTTGCTTACGCATCTTCAGGGTTCGCCGTACTATCATGAATCAGATTGAAGAGAGATGATGATAGGGAGCGCCTTTTTATGATTGAGCTGCTCAGGCGTTTTGGTGGTAAGTTTCGCCGATATATGGTGATCGGCCCTGCGTGCAAGTTGATCGAAGTGATCTTTGACCTGCTGACGCCGCTGGTGATTGCCCAGATGATCGATAAGGGCATTGGCTCGCACGACGTTAATGCCGTTATCCACTACGGCATGGTACTTGGCGCCATGGCTGTGATCGGCATCTCGTTTACGCTCGTCTGCCAAAAGATGGCGGCGCTCACCTCGCAGGGCATGGGTACCGATATCCGTGGTGCGCTCTACCAGCACATCAACAAGCTGAGCTATGCTGAGCTCGATCGCTTTGGCACGCCGTCGCTCATCACGCGCATTACCAACGACGTCAACCAGGTGCAGCTTGCCGTGGCGCTGGGCGTGCGCATGCTCATCCGCTGGCCTTTCCTGGCGGTGGGCTCCATGGTCGCGGCCCTTGCCATCGACCTTAAGCTTGGCGTGATTTTCTTGATTTGCACGCCCGCCATTGGCCTGGTGTTTTGGTTTGTCATGGCGCGCTGCATTCCGTACTACAGGCAGCTGCAGGCAAAGCTCGACCGCATCGCGCTTATTTGCCGCGAGGGGCTTTCGGGCGCCCGCGTGGTTCGTGCGTTTGTGCGCGAAGACCACGAGCGCGAGCGCTTTGCCCAGGCCGCCGACGACCAGGCCAATACCGCCATCGTGGTGGGCAAGCTTTCGTCGATTCTCAACCCCGTCACCTTTTTGGTGATGAACCTGGGCGTGTGCGCCATCCTGTGGGTGGGCGGCATCCAGGTCAACGTGGGCGAGCTCACGCAGGGTCAGGTCATGGCGTTTGTGAACTACATGACGCAGACCCTCACCTCCATCGTGTATGTCGCCAACCTGGTCGTGGTCTTTACCAAGGCGAGCGCCAGCGCGTCGCGCATCAACGAGGTGCTCAATTGCGAGCCGAGCATCACCGACGGGGACAACCAGCCGGTCGCGCTGCCCAAGCCGGGCAATGTCGCTCCAGTTCCTGCGCTGAGCTTGAGCCATGCGAGCTTCTCTTTTGGCGCGGGCGCGGCAAATGCCATCAACGGTGTGACGCTGGAACTCCCGCTGGGCAAGACGCTCGGCATTATCGGCGGTACGGGTAGCGGCAAGTCCACGCTCGTCTCGCTTATCCCGCGCCTGTACGATGCGGGCACCGGCAGCGTGAGCGTGATGGGCGCCGACGTGCGCGCCTGGCCGCTCGACCAGCTGCGCCATGTGGTCGCAACCGTTCCGCAGCGTGCGTCGCTGGTGAGTGGCACCATCCGCAGTAACCTGACCTGGCGCGACGAGGCGGCGACCGACGATGAGCTCTGGGCGGCGCTCGATATGGCGCAGGCCAGCGAGTTTGTGCGCAACAAGCCGCAGGGGCTCGACGCCCCGGTCGAGGCGGGCGGCAAGAACTTTAGCGGTGGTCAGCGCCAGCGCCTGACCATCGCGCGTGCCCTGGTGGGCTCGCCCCAGATTCTGATCATGGACGACTCCGCCTCGGCGCTCGACTTTAAGACCGACACGGCGCTTCGCCATGCCATCCGCGAGCGCAGCGTGCGCGGTGCCGCCGAGGGCGGGCTGCCGCTGACAACCGTCATCGTGAGCCAGCGCGTATCGACCGTGCACGACGCCGACATGATCTGCGTACTCGACCACGGCTCGGTCGCGGGCCTGGGCACGCATGACGAGTTGTATGCAAGCTGCCAACTCTATCGTGAGATTTGCCAGTCGCAGCTGCGCCGCGAGGAGCTCGAGGGCCAGCAGGGGAGCACGACGCCCACGCCCACCCCAAGACCCGCGTCCGCTCCGACCGTCCCCGCATCTGTCTGCGCAAAGGAGGGCTGCTAAATGAATCCGTACACTTCCTCCGGTTCGGTCGCCACGATGGCGGCAAACGTGTCCGGTAACGATAACCTCAACGACCTGGGTGACGGCCCACGCCAGCCCGGCGATCCCGAGCGCTATCCCGTGGGCGCGGTGACCCGCCGCCTGATGGGTTATGTTCGCCCGCACCGCGTCTCGTTTGCGGCGTCGTTTGTGAGTGCCGCCATCTCCGTTATCTTGCAGCTCTACACACCTATTCTCATTGGCGAGGGCATCGACCTGATTGTTGCCGCGAGCCAGGTGGATTTCGATGCACTGCTGCCGCTCGTCACCAAACTCGCGCTCGTTGTGGTGGGAGCCGCGGCCTTCCAGTGGTTGCAGGGCTATTGCGTCAACCGCCTGTCCTACGAGACGGTGCGCGACATGCGGGTGGAGGCAAGCGACAAGCTCAGCCGTATGCCGCTCAGCTTTATCGACAGCCACGCCCACGGCGACCTTATGAGCCGCGTGGTCAACGACGTCGATCAGGTGGGCGACGGTCTGCTGCAGGGCTTCACGCAGCTCTTCACCGGTGTTATTACCATCGTGGGCACGCTCGCGTTTATGCTCTCCATCAACCTGACCATGACGCTCGTGGTGGTGCTCGTCACGCCGCTTTCCATTTTTGCAGCCGGTGCTATTGCCAAGCTCTCCAACAAAAGCTTTACGGCACAGCAGCGTATTCAAGGGCAGCTCGGTGGTCATATCGAGGAGTACGTAGGCGAGCAAAAGCTTGTCGACGCCTTTGCCTATGGTCCCAACGCCCAGCAGCGCTTCGATGCCCTCAACGCTGAGCTCTACACCGCGGGCGAGCGTGCGCAGTTTATGGGTTCGCTCTCCAACCCCGGCACGCGCTTTATCAATAACATCATCTATGCCGTGGTCGCTGTGATCGGCTGCGTGGGCGTGATCACGGGCGTGCCGGCGGCGCTCACGGTGGGCGGCGTGCAGATTTTCCTGTCCTACGCCAACCAGTACACCAAGCCGTTCAACGAGGTTACCAACGTCATTACGCAGATCCAGACCGCGTACGCCTCGGCGCGCCGCATTTTTGCACTGCTCGATGCCCGCGAGCAGGAGCCCGATGCGCCAGATGCCGTGGAGCTTGCCGCCCCGCAGGGCGAGGTGACCTTTGAACACGTGGACTTTAGCTACGTGCCCGACCGCAAGCTGCTGCAGGACATCTGCATCGAGGCTAAGCCCGGCATGCGCTTTGCCCTCGTTGGCCCCACAGGCTGCGGCAAGACAACGCTCATCAATTTGCTGCTGCGTTTTTACGATATCGATGCCGGTCGCATTGCGGTCGATGGCCGTTCCTCGCGTGACTACACGCGCGCAAGCCTGCGCCGCGCCTTCGGCATGGTGCTGCAAGATACCTGGCTGTTCGAGGGCACCGTGGCCGAAAACATCGCCTACGGTTGTCCCGATGCCACACGCGAACAGGTTATCGAGGCCGCCAAGCGCGCGCATGCGCACAAGTTTATCGTGCAGCTGCCAGGCGGCTACGACACGGTGATCGGCGAGGACGGCGGCACGTTTAGCCAGGGTCAAAAACAGCTGCTGTGCATCGCGCGCGTCATGCTCACCGATCCGGCGATTCTGCTGCTGGACGAGGCGACGTCGAGCATCGATACCCGCACCGAGCTGCAGGTGCAGGCGGCATTTGACGAGCTCATGGCCGGTCGTACCAGCTTTGTTGTGGCGCATCGCCTTTCGACGATTCGCAACGCCGACTGCATTCTGGTCATGCGCGACGGCCAGATTATCGAGCGCGGCACACACGACGAGCTGCTAGCGGCAGGCGGCTTCTACGCCGAGCTCTACCGCAGTCAGTTCGCCCAGTAAGCAAGCCCGTGGGGCATGTAACGCAGCGCTAGGGCGCGAGTGTGTCAACGGGGGCAACGATAATGCCCTCGGGCGTTGTATGGGCCGGCATGCCGAACCCGATGACGATGAGCTTGGCCGCGGGTGGTCTCTCGCCACGCTCGACAAGTTTGCGCTCGAGCCGAAGCAGGTTTGCAGATGCCTCGGGGATCTGCGGACTTCCGAGTTTTACTTCCACGGCAATCCAAGTTCCATCGCGCCTATGTATAACGGCATCGACCTCGAGATCGTCGGCGTCATGGTAGTGGGACACCGATGAGTCATTTGCGGCTGCATAGACCTTAAGGTCGTGCAGGACGAGGGATTCGAAGAGCAGTCCCAGCGTCTTCGGGTCGGATGCCAATGACTCCGGATTTGCTCCGAGCAGTGCGACGGCAAGCGAAGGGTCGGCGAGGTGCCTTTTCGCACTTTGCCGCAGCTTTACCGGAGACCTGAGCGCCGGATGCCAGGCCGGGATATCATCGATGATGTGTATTCTGCGCAAGGCATCCGTATAGCGCCGCAGCGTACTTCTCGATACATCACCGCCGAGGTCTTTCTCAAGAGACTTTTCGCCGGCAAGAGTGGATTCGTTGCGCGCAAGCGAAGACAGAAGAGCTCTGACTTTCTCCGGGTCACGCTTCACGCCGTCAACCCTCGAAACATCCGATTCGCAGACACCGTCGATGTAGGCAGCGGATATACGCATTGCATCGGCAGTCGTCTTGCCAACCGCCTGAGGCCAACCACCACGACATAGCAAATCGGCAATATCGGCGATGCCGTTGATGGATCCAAGTGCCGCTTTGATGGGGCATCCGTTAAGCAGCGATTCGAGCGAGACCGCCCCTGAGGAAACCCCGAGTTCGGCCAGAGTCATTGTTTCCATGCGCAAGCGTGATATGCGCCCGATGCCGCTGTGCATCGGTTGGTCGGCGTCGTTTGGTGTTGCTGACCCCGTAAGCAAAAACTGCCCTGGCTCACCGGTCCGACGATCGCATTCGAAACGTATCGCGTCCCACAGTTTTGGCTCTTCCTGCCACTCATCGATGAGTCTCGGCGTTGCGCCGACTATTGCTTGAGCTGGATCGATCCTGGCAAGCTGCAGTGCGGCAAAGTCTCCGGCAGGGTCGGAGAGAGACAGCGATGATTCAGCGAATCGCTGGGCCGTAGTCGTCTTTCCGCACCACTTCGGTCCCTGAATGAGCACGGCACCAAAAATGCCAAGATCGCGTTCGATTGAGCGATCGATACATCTACTCATATACCTAGTCATCGTACTTCCCGCCATTCAAAGAAACATCTCGTTTTATAGCATCTTACCAGCGCGTAAAACATTTTGACGAAAAACCATGACACAATTTGACGGTATTTCGTGAAACAAATTGACGATATTATATGAAACAATTTGACGGTGTTTTGTGAAACAGTTTTTCGGCCATTCGTGAAACGTTCTGCGGCGGTTTCAATCCGAAGTACATACTGTTCGAAATCTGTCCAAAGATGTCGTCTGCGTCGCCAATCGACAGACGGTGGTTTACATCTGTCACGTTAGTACTAAGATATTCATCTAATAAATTGCATTAGTGGCTTTAGTTTTGGGGGAAACGAGGCAACGTGACTATGACGTGCTCTTTGGTGGTTAACAGCAAGAGCGGTAATACCAGGATGGTTTCGGGTGCGATCAAGCGCGCTCTGCAGGCTGCGGGCGTTGAGTTTGTCCATGCCGCGGCGTTGAGCGACGATGCGGACGCAGATCAGGTTGCGCTCGAGGCGCAGGGCGCCTGCGCGGCCGACACGGTGCTCGTCGGTTTTTGGTGCGACAAGGGCGCGTGCACGCCTTCGGTCGCGGCGTTGCTCTCCGCCTTGCACGGTAAGCGCGTCTTCCTGTTTGGCACCTGCGGCTTTGGGGCCGACCAGAGCTATTATCAGCAGATTATCGATCGCGTAGCTTCCAATTTGGCTGGGGATGCCGAGCTTGCGGGCTGGGCGATGTGCCAGGGCAAGATGGGCCCCGCGGTCAAGCAGCGCTACGAGGCCATGCTCGAGCAAGATCCCGAAAACGCCCGATTTAAGATGCTGCTCGACAACTGGGTTGCCGCGAAGGACCATCCCACCAAGGAAGACCTGGACAACATGGCTGCAGCCGCCAAGAAGGCCGTGCTGGGAGAGTAGCTTCGCCGTTCGTGGTCCTTCGTGCAAAACAATACAAATGTGAAAGCCTCGAAGTTCTCGAGGCTTTTTTCGTGACACGAGGGCGCCCCTTTATTGATGGAAGGCCTAATAAGCTGATTGCTCTATGCCCGGATGTGTGCGGAGTGGGATGGGATTTCCGGATGGGTGGAGTTGCGGAAGCTGCGTCCCGGAATATGCCTTTGGAATGGGATGCGGTTTCCCGGTGAAGGGCTCTGTGGAAACTACATCCCAGCATTCGGTCGAGAAATGGGATGTAGTTTCCGGTTGAGGGTCTTGGCGGAAAGTGCGACCCGGAATTTGTGATCGGAGTGGGATGTGGTTTCCCGACGGGGGCACAAGCGGAAGCCGTATCCCACTCCGGACGTGAATTCTGGGACACGGTTCTCAGAGGATTATGGGCTGCGAACTACATGGGGCTGTCATAAAACTCCGGCAAAGGAGGGGTCGGAAATAAATGGCGCTTCCAGCAGTTTGTTTTAATGTGGGGGGGGGTACCATTATTTTAGTTTCGCAAAAAAATGATCCCTCTATGGGGAAGTTGCGTAGGGGGTTAGTCACAGATATTGGATAAAACAGACTAATTTGGTGATAAATGACCACTTACGCCAAAATAGGTAGCATTTAGCGACAAAACATTGAAAAATGTGTAGCACATCGCTATGTTTTTATTACGAAAAGATTCCAAATTGGCTTATTTCGGACTCACTTTTCAAGCGCCTTGCGGTTCCTGTTGAAACTTGCTGACCTTTGGATGGGTCGAATAGGTCCTCAAGGGGGATGAATTATCACTTTGGCTGCGCGTAGACTCAAACGATTTATTGCACTTTTGAGTAGCTTGGCGTTCGCGCTTGTCATAGCCCTTGCCGTTGTTTCTTTTGTGCCTCGCGCATTTGGATACATGCCCTTTGCTGTGCTTTCGGGCTCTATGGAACCCGATCTTCCCGTTGGCTCCATGGTGTTTGTCCGCCAGGTTGAGCCAACGGATATTACCGTGGACGACAATGCAACCTTTTACCGATCGGACGGCGCCGTGGTGACGCACCAGGTGTACGAGATCGACCCTGCCGCGCAGACGATCGGCACGCAGGGAATCGCAAACAAAAATGCAGATGGAACCATCATGCACGATGCCGAGCAGACGCCTTTTTCACGCGTGATCGGCACTGTCTCTTTTTGTGTCCCTTACCTGGGCTTCGTTAACGCATATTGCACGACGATGCCCGGTTTGCTTGTTGTGGTGGCCGTTCTGGCGCTGCTGGTCGCGGCGTCGATAGTGCTCGATCGGGTGGTTCCCGATGAGCCTGCGGGCAAGCATGCCCGCGCGCATGCGAGGGAGCGGCGTTCATAGCGGCAGGGGAGAGGTGTCGGCAACGGCAAGGGCCGTTGCCGGGGAAGTCGATTTTCGAAAGGAAGAGAACGATGGAAAACAAGAAGAAAAAGCGCTACGGCATCATTGCCGCCCTGCTGCTGTTGGTGATGGCCGCCGGTGTGGGTACCTATGCATGGCTGACGGCGCAGGAGCACATTGACAACGTGTTCACGGTGGGTAGCTTTGGCCACCCGGAAAACAAGCCTGATCCGACCGATCCCGAGAAACCGGACCCCGATAATCCGAACACTGAAAAGGCCTACCTGTTCGAGACCCAGTGGGTTGCCAACTCCAAGATGGTACCTGGCGCCACTGTGGCCAAGAACCCCAATGTCGGCATCAAGGCTGGCTCTGATGATGCATACGTATTCATTTACGTAAAGAATGCCATCGTCAAGCCTGGCACCAGCCTTGAAAAGACCCCGTACTTTACGCTCAAAAATACGAATTGGAAGCCCGTTGAGGGTCAAGTCAAGACCAACCAATCTGACAACTCTGGCAACCAGTACGTGAGCGGTCTGTTTATGTACTCCAAGAACTCTGCCGCAGAGAACCTGCCTGCAAAGCTCGAAGCCAACAAAGCAGCGCAGGACGTTTATACCGATGAGCTTTTCACTGCCGTGACGATTCCCTCTGCCATGAACAACACCGATGTTGTCGAGACTACTACTGACCCGAAACAGGCTCCCACGATGACGGTCTCTGCCTACATCTTTGGCGCGGGCCAGAATGGCACCGAGCAGGATGAAAATGCTGACGCGCAGAATGCCCTTAAGCAGGCCAAGGAATGGGCTAAGACTCAGGCTCAGGCTTAAAATCCCCCCACTGAGATCTCGGCCCGCCCCCACCCCTATATTCGGGCCGGGATCTCGGTCCCCCTTTTATCGACGATTGGCGAACGTAATGCTCAACAATCTTTCCGACAATCAGAAACGCACCTTGGCGCTTGCCGCGATGGCGCTGTTGGCCCTGGCGTGCCTGTGCGGCACGCTGGCTTTTACCGTTGATATGGTTCCGGCGAACAACGTCCTATCGTTTGGCAGCGTGAAGGTACGAGTCTGCGAATACACCCTCAACGAGCAAGGCGAAGAGATTCCGTTTGAGGCCGACGAGCACGGGGACTATCCCGACACCAAGGCCAGTGGCTCTGACATCAGCCGCATTGTGCGCGTGGAGAACGCCGGCGCGCAGCCTGAGTACGTTCGCGCTCGTCTACGCATGACGTCAATGGCACCCGACGGTTCGAGTGCGGATGCCTCGGGCAGCGTTGCGTTTCATGTGAACGCGGACGAGGGGTCCCCGTGGATCGACGGCGGCGATGGGTGGTACTACTACCGTGGATTGGCCGGGCGTGGCGGCATGCTCGACCCCGATGCTAGGACGGAGAGCCTCATGGACTCGCTGCGTTTTGTGGGCGACTACCATGATGCCGCGCGCGGTGGCTCATTCAGGCTCGATATCGATGTTCAGGCCGTGCAGGCCAAAAACCAGCAGACAAGCGATACCGCCCTCGACGTACTTGACGTTGTGGGTTGGCCGGAGGCGAACTAGCCTATGAAGATCAGGAACATAAACCGGGGCATGCTTAGCAGGCTGGTTGCCGTCGCAGCGATTGCCCTTTGCTGCGTTATGGCGCTGCCAACGGTGGTGCATGCCGAGGACGTGCCCGAGAACACAAACGAATACCACATCAAAAACGCGAACGACTTTTTGGTGTACGTGGCGCTTTCGCGTGAGCGCGATACGTCCGGCTGGCGCGTTTATCTCGATAACGATATCGTGCTTAATGATGACGACATGAAGACCATTGTCTCGCACACCGTTAAGCATCTGTCGTTTGGCAACAAGGAGCATCCGTTTAAGGGCGTGTTCGATGGTCAAAACCACACCGTTGAGGGCCTGAGCTACGATAAAGACGCTTTTGACCCCGAGCGCGATACGGGATTTTTTGCCGAGACCAACGGTGCCACCATCAAAAACTTCCTGGTCAAGGACGCCAACGTGTGGGCGGACTTCCGCGGTGGCATTATCGTGGGCAAGGCCGTCAAAACGCGCTTCGAAAACGTTATGGTCATGGAGAGCACGCTGCACGTGACCTGCGCCAACAATGCTCTCAACCTCATTACCAACGCAGGCTTTGAGGGCGGTCTCATCGCCGGCGAGCTCGACGGCTGCACCCTCTACAACTGCGAGGTCCGTGGCGGCCGTGCCGTCAACAATACGACCTCGGGCGTGCAGGCGCTCGGCGGTGAGGGTCTGTATATGGCGGCGTTTGCCGGTTACGTTACAAATTCGACGATTGAGTACTGCCGCGTTACGCCTACGCGCAACGGAGACGGCTCGGTTGCCAAGAACGGCATGACCGACGTTACCAATAAGTACGACGTGGCTGTTGGCGCTCTGGGCGGCAACAACGTGTACGCCTCGGGTTTTGTGGGCTGCATGGCGGGTAACGCCAAGATTATCGACTGCTTCTCGACGGCGCAGTGCTACAGCTATGCCGCGTCGTACGTGGGCGTCGTCGCCGTGACGCGTGCGTGGACGGGTGGCTTGGCGGGTCGTATTCTAACCGAAAAGGGCAACGAGCTCGTTCGAAGCCATTTTGCGGGTGACTTGAGCTCGCGTCAGTACAATCCCATCGCCGTGATCCCCATCATTCAAAACGATGTGAACCTGGGCGGTATTGCTGCGCGCGCCAACAAGGGTGACGCCACGGTTATCGAATGCTACTTTAAGCCGAGTGTGAGCCTAAAAGGCAGCAGCCAGGGCAACCCTGCCAAAAAGAAAATCCCCTCGTTTGGCGGCGACGGCACCACCAAGGGTGATGGCTATGGTCCATGGGATGACGAGCGCTACACCACGCGCGAGCTGTGGGAAGAGCACGACTACGATTTCTGTGCCGGCACCATGCGCTCGACCGACAACGACGATGCCCTGGGTGGCCAGCACCCCAATGAGTGGGCGATGGATTACACGCTGAATATTCCCGTGCATGGCCAGAGCGTTAAGGCGACGATTGATTTTCCCGGCGCGGGCACCGCGACCATCGAGGCGACCAAACTTGGAATTGAACAGAAGACCTCGGATCCGTACGCCTTTGCCGTGAGCGCCGTGCTGGCGGGAACGGCTCAGGGCTTGGCCCAGGGCGATACATCGGTGACGTTTAGGCAGGATACCTCCGCAAAGCCTGAGGGGCTGAGTAAGGCGAACGACGGCTACCGCTTTATGGGCTGGTTCCGCGAGCCCGACGTGCGTGTGAACCGAATTGGACAAGACAACAGCTGGTTTGACGGCAAGACCGATGCTGCTGCTGCGGCTGCTGGCAAGCAGGTCCAGAAGAACGAGGCAAACGACAAAACGTCGACCTATACTGCCGATAACGCGAAGGGGGCCGAGGCCTTTAAGGGCAACGACCTCTTTATTGCTTCGTACGAGGCGCAGGTGCTGTTCTATAACGTCAAGGGTGAGATGCTCTCGTGGCAGAGCGGCGAGGCGCACGACAAGTCGACGGATTGGTACCGCTATGGTGTCGGTTTAACGCCGGTTGCCCCTGCGGACCGCGGCACTCTATCTGCCAGCGCCACCTTTATTGGTTGGACGACGCAGCCGAGCGGCGAGGCCGGGATGCATGGCGGTTACGCGGCCATCACCTCGCCTAAGCTTGCCGAGCTAAAAAACGCCGGTGCGTTCTATCCTGCCGGCGCTGAGATCACTGTGCTTGGCCCTACCGATTTTTATCCGGTGTACACCGACTATGTGTCGAACATCATGACGGTGTTTGAGGGCAATGAGCAGGATGCAATCGACGATCAGACTCGGCGCGACGGTGTGGGCAAAACTGACGTTAAGGTTGAGACTGCAGAAGATGGCACAAGCGCGTATACCGTACAGGTGCTCGACGTATCCGGTAAAGCTATATCCGAGGAGGGCCAGCTGCCCGACGGCTATCGTTTCCTGGGTTGGTATGAAAACAAGCAGGCTGCCGATGGATCCCCGGTTGATGTTCGCGTGAGCCGCGATCCGAGCTACAAGCTTCCCGGCAACGTGGACCTGACCGTTCCGCATACCTATACCGCACGCTTTGAGTACCGCGTGGATTACTACATCCGGGCATTCACAAATAGCGGTCTAACGGACAGCAAGCTCCTCTGCTCGGTTTGGAATAAGTACAAGTCGCCCTTTGAGGAAAACGTTGGCGCGACATATGTTCGTGAAAACATTGTCCATTGGGGTGCTGGTACGGATGATTCCGCTCACGTGTTACACGATGATAAGAATCCAGCGGATAAGTGCACTACGGTTCTCTCTGATGCGACGCGAATCGTTGCGCCTATTAACGCCTACTCGCATAATGTGCGTAACGACACTGGCGCAAATACTATCAAGGATATGATTGCCGACACTGATTTTCCAGGAGCCGGTAAACTGAGTGATGAGTGGAAAGCGTCAAGTATTAAAGTTCAATTTTCCCCCGCACATGATAGGTACCACTTCAGTTTTTGGACGCTCGAAAGACCCGACGACGGTTCTTGGACGTATATAGAGAATCCTTTTTCGAGTGCTGTTTTAACGACAGAGCAATATTATGTCCGCGCCATGGTGACCACGGACGTCAACTTCTATGACAAGGATGGCAACGTAAAGCAGGCTGCTACTCGACGCTATGAAAGCAACTTGCTTCAGCAGAAAACGGCGGAAGGTAAAGATCCGACGTTCCTGTATTGCTATCCGCATCTCTATAAGGGTAGGACGGTTAATACAAGGCCCTACGACGGAAAGGAGGGTGACGTCAATCCCAATCTGACGCTCGAAGCCTCTCCGACCGATGCCGAGATGGCCGTGCCTGGTTATAAGTTCCTGGGCTGGATTTCGACTGCCGAGGTTCAGAAGGATTCCGACGTCTGGAAGTATATCTACGACGTCACCGGCGACCCCTATGTGACGAGTGATCCGGATAAGGCAGAGCTGTATCTGGCGACCGACGAGTCCAAGGTCACCCAGTGGCAGGATGCCTATCCCGTCTACGCAAAGTACGACGTCAGCTACACCACCAACCTGCACCGTGCCGGTTTTGAGGGTACTTCCGAGGTGAATGTTCCTAGGTATGACATCACCCCTAATCTCAATGTGGACACCGATCCTGCCACGGCAACGGTGACCCCTGATATCGAAACGACGGTATACAAGTCCGGCGGCGAGTTATATAAGCTAAATAAGGTCGAGGTCGAACTTCCGAATGGTGAGGTCAAGGAGCTCGATTCTGCCGACGGTAACTCATATTCCTATCAGGTGGAGCCCGGCGGGACCTATACATTTGTGGCGTACTATTCGCCGTTGGCGGTTGTGTACCATCTCAATGCCACAGATGTGGACGGTAAGGTGGCCCAGCAGGGCGATTCTCTCGGCAGCCTTAAGGACGGCATCCCGCTGCCAACGTATAACGTCGGCGATATCGATGCTGCAACGAACGCATACAATGCCTTCGTGGGCTGGACGGAAGCTAAGCCGGTAGCTGGCAGCGGTTATGTCGTTTGGTCGGACGACGTTTCCATGGTGAATAAAAGCACCGTGGTCAAGGCCCCCATGGAGTTGTATCCGGTCTACCGCGCCAGCGCGGTGCGTGTTCAATCGAATATCGATGCCAATCTGGATAACCTCGGTTCTGTGCGTTATCTTTCGCGGACCGACTCTGGTGATCAAATTTCGCTGGAGGTAAAAGCTGCAACTGAGGTTGTCGGCAAGGATGGCACCAAGTACGACTTTGTCGGCTGGTCGCGCGACTACAAACCCGATGGCAAATACACCCTGTTGACCGATGGCGAGAAGTATCCCCTCGAGGGCAGCGAGCCCTTTGAGAGCGTGACCTACACCGCGGTGTACAAGATCGCGCCGTATAAGGTTCGCTATCACGGTGTCGACGGGTCGGTCGTCTTTACGGCGACGGTCGACTCGGACGGCGAGCGCGCGACGGGCGCCGGCTTTGTCCATAACGTCGATGTTCCCAAGGTGGATGAGAGCGGCAACCCGTTCTATGACAACGACGGCAATCCCGAGATGGAGAAAAAGTCCGTGGCATACGACTCGGACGCCCACTTCAAGATCGTCGCGCTGCTCGATGAACGGGCGGCCAGCGGTGACGTGCGCGAACTCTTCCTGGAGTGGCGATATGTGCCTGACGGTGGCGCTGCGAAGTCTTGGGATGAGTTTAAGGACGAGCCGGTTAAGGGCGACATGGACCTGTATCCCGTGACGTATCGCGTGGTCGCCAAGGATACGTCCGACCCCGAGAACCACGTAACCATGACCACCGCGCAGCTTAAATGGCTGCTCGATCCCAACGCCGCCAACACAGTCGACAATAGCGCCGACAAAGCACCCTTTAAGGTCTGCTTTGCTGAGCCGTTTATGGGGACGCAGCTGACTGTTACCGTTAAGCGGGCGAGCTACGGTCCTGATGCGTCCATGACGGAGGAACCCGTTAACGACCAGTATGTCTCGCTCTACAGTTTGGGCTCGGGTAACGGTTCGTTCGACTTAGCCAACCGCCTGGAGTCCAAGAAGACGGGCGAAGGCAAGCAAGGCGACGGCAATGCCGTGTTCGACTTCGCCAAGACCCATGCGCTGGCGATCGTCAAAAAGACCACCGATGCCAGCGCCATGGGACAAACGTTCCGCTTTAAGGTGGCACGCAAGGCGTCGGAGGATTCTCCTGCCAAGACGCGCATGGTCGAGGTGAAAGTTAGCGAGAGGCGCGACGAAGACGGCGAGACCTGGTATGTCGGCAGCGTGCAATTTGCCGCGCCGACGGGCACCTATACCGTCGAGGAAGACACGAATTGGGCATGGCGCTACGAGGGCGAGCTGAGCACGCCGGGCAAGGCGCCCGGTAAATCTGCCGAGCTGACGATTTCGTCTGCTTCGAGCGCGGGCGATGCGATGGTGACGTGCGTCAACACGCGCGCGAAGGACAAATGGGTCGATGGCGGCTCGCGTGCCAAGAATGTTTGGGAAAACGGCACGCTGGGGAGGGAGGACTAGGATGACTAAGCGCAAGCAGATCGTCGCCCTCCTTGTCGGCGTTCTCCTGTTGGCTGGCGCCGCTGGTACCTTTGCGTGGCTTTCGGTTACGGGCGTGCTGGTCAACAAGTTTGGCTTTGGCTCGGTGGCGCCTTCGGTGGACGAGACGCTCAAGGACAACGTGAAAAGGGATGTCTCGGTAAAAAATACGGGCTCGGCTCCGGCATACCTGCGTGTCGCGGTGAATATCTACTGGCAGGATAAGGATGGCGCGCGCCTGTGGGATGAGCCGGTTGCCGGCACCGACTACGTCATTGACTGGGGCAGTGTGTCCAAGGCATCTGCTTCCAACACCGCCTCATCTTGGGTTGTCGCGTCCGACGGATACTACTACTGGACGTCTCCCGTTGCACCGATGGACAAAACCGATGTGCTCATCAAGAGCGTGACTGAGCAGAAGGCAGATGGGAAGAACCTGGTCGTTGACATTTCGACCCAGGCAATTCAATCCACGCCCGACGATGCAGTTGCAGAGGCATGGGGCTGTACAGTCAAGGATGGCGTGCTGGTGCCGCCGCATGGAGGTGCGTAAGTATGGCCTCTCCGATTCGTAAAGACGTTGCGTGTTTCTTGCATTGCGCGATGGCGGCAATCGTCTGCCTTATCGCGCTCGCCGTTCCTGCACGTGCGTTTGCTGACACTCCCACGATTGCTTATAACGGAAATGCACGCCAGCTAACGGTATCGGGAGCGACGGACTCCTCGGGGGAGCCCGATCTGTTTCCGGCCTTTAAAGATTTGATGCCCGGCGATGCGCGCGAGCAGCAGATCGAGGTTCGTGCCACGGGCGTAAAATCCCAGGTGCGCGTGTTTGTGCGGGCCGTTGTCGATCACGAGACGGCACATATGCTGTCTCCCATCACCTTAACGGCGACTGTGGGCGATGCCTCTGCAGGTTGGCTCCAGACAGGAACACCGGGCAGCGTGTTTGCCTATCCCACGCAGGTCGCAACGTTTACGAGCGATGGCAGCACGGTACTCAATTTGCAACTAAGTGTCCCGACGTCGGTGGGCAACGAGCTTGCCGACGCAAACAAGGCAATTCGCTGGGAAATCACCGCCGAAGACGATGGCGAGAAGATCCCCGTACAACCTGCTGGCAGCAAGAAGCCCGGCTTGCTTGGTCTGGCGGCAACGGGCGACAACACGCTCACGTTGCTTTTGGTGTTGCTGGCGCTTGCCATCATCGCTTTTATAGCCGCGCTTCTTTTGTCCCGGAGGAACAAGCGCTAGGTCCATCTTCTAAACGCAACGCCCTCCTGGGCGGCGGGCACGAAGTTCCCTACTCTACAGTCCTGCGCAAGACGAAGGCCACATTAAGTGGCCTTC
>CALHWR010000161.1 GCA_938036665.1 uncultured Collinsella sp.
GTCGTGCTCGGGCGCATCCTCGGCCACGTCCTCGCCGTTCGCAGCGGCAACGGCCTCGTGCGGGTCCTTGCCCTCGGCCTCGGCGCGCATGCCCAGCACCAGGTTGCGCAGGCCAGCGACCGTGCCTTCCACGTCGGGGGCCGGCTGATCGGCGTGCAGGTACGCCCAGTCCATCATAAAGGTGGCCGAAGACAGCGCGCCGATAGCCAGCGCGTCGTCGGGGCACGAAAGCTCAACCTCAAAGACGCGCTCGTCGTGCTCGCTTACGCGCGTGCGGCCGCACGAGATGCTGCCGGCAAGACCGGTCTCGTTCATGAGCTCGACCGTCACGTGCTCCAGCAGGTGGCAAAGCTCGGTCTGGCCCATGCAGTCCTGGAACTCGCGACCGGAATCGCCCAGGCACAGATGCTTGGCAATCGCGGGCACCAGGTAGTACACGCGCGCCGTGGCCTCGATATCCTCCGAGGTCATGAGCGGCATGCCGGGGTTCACCAGCACGTGCGCGCAAATCTTGTCCTCGCTGACGGTGACCTTAAGGATGTTGAACAGGCCTGCCATAACTCTCCCCTACTCGTCCTTGCCCTACTCGTCGCCATCGTGCGGATCCGCAGTGCCCGCACCCGACGCCGCCGGCTTCTCTGCCGAGGACTCGGAATCCTTCTTATCGGTTTCGGCCGGAGCGATCACGCGAATGAGCGAGATGCGCTGGCCACGCATCGACTGCACTTTAAACTTGTACCCCGCGACCTCAAACACCTCTCCGATGTCGGGCACCGAGTCACAAAGCTCCAAAATCCAGCCGGCGATGGTCTCATAATCATCGCTTTCCTCGAGCGGCCAACCAAGCTCAATCGCGTCATCGCACGAAAAACGCCCATCAACGAGCCACTCACGGCGCGAGAGGCGCGTGAGGTACTTGTTGTCGGGGTCGAACTCGTCCTCGATCTCGCCGACGATCTCCTCGACGATGTCCTCGATGGTGATGATGCCGGCCGTGCCGCCGTACTCGTCCACGACGACCACGATCTGGTCGTGCGAGGTCTGCATCTCGGACAGCAGCGGCAGGATGTCCTTGGTATCGGGCACAAAGGTGGCGTCGCGCAAAAAGCCGGCGATGGGCTGGTCGCCCTTGCCGTCGAGCGCGGGCTGAATCAGGTCCTTAATGTGCGCGATGCCCGCGACGTTGTCGGGATCCTCATGATAGACGGGGATGCGACTAAAGCCGGTCTGGCGCATGGTGGACAACACGTCGGCGACCGTCTCGTCGTCCTCGCACATGGTGGTGTCCACGCGCGGCACCATGACCTCGCGAGCCACGGTGTCGCCCAGGTCAAAGATCTCGTGAATCATGCGCTTTTCCTCGTCGAGCAGGTCGTCCTGCTCCGAGACCATGTACTTGATCTCTTCCTCCGAGACGTTCTGGCGGTCGTCGGCGCTCTTGATGCGCAGGATGCGGGCCAGGCCGTCGGAGCAGGCGCCGGTCAGCCACACGAGCGGGCGGGCGATCTTTTGGAACACGGAAAGCGGGCCCACGACCTGCTTGGACACGCCTTCGGCATTGGCCAGGCCGATGCGCTTGGGGACAAGCTCGCCAATCACGATGGACACAAAGGCGACGGCGACGGTGATGATGACCGGCGCCAGGCCGCGCGCGATGGCTGAAAGCGGCGCGATGCCAAAGCTCATGAGCCACGTGGCGAGCGGGTCGGACAGGCTCGTCGAGGCGACGGCGGACGAGGCGAACCCCACGAGCGTGATGGCGACCTGGATGGTGGCGAGCAGCTGGTCGGAATCGGCGGCGAGCTTAATGGCACGCTCGGCGCGCTTGTCGCCTTCCTCGGCCTCATGCTCCAGCACGGCGCGCTTGGCCGTGGTGAGCGCCATCTCGGACATAGAGAAGTAGCCGTTGATGAGGGTCAAAACGAGGGTAGTGATAAGGGAGATGGTTATGTCCATCGGGAGTTTCTCGAACCTCCAAGATTCGGGACGTTAGGTAGTAAGCGTAGGTGACGGATAGGGCAATTGCGCCGGTCGCCCGTGGGAGCAAGGGCATGGGCGCGGTCGCTAGATTACGAAGAGGATCACCGCCATGAACTGGAAGATGCTGCCGGCGAGCACCCACAAGTGGAAAACACTGTGCAGATAGCGCACGTTTTTGGCGATATAGAACGGCACGCCCACGGTATAGCACACACCGCCGACGGCGAGCAGGGCAAGTGCCACGGGGTTGAGCAGCGACACGAGCTCGGGCAGCTTAAAGACGACGAGCCAGCCCATCAGCAGGTAGACCAGGCCACTTACCCAGTGCGGTTGACGCTCGCGCATAAAGCACTCGAGGGCGATGCCGATGATGGCGATGGCCCACACCGCAAAGAACAGCATAGGGCCGCCGTCGTTTGCGAGCGTGATGAGGCAAAACGGCGTATAGCTGCCGGCTATGAGCAGGTAGATGCAGCTGTGGTCGATGATGCGAAACACGCGCTTGGCGCGCGCGGGCTGAATCGCGTGGTAGAGCGTGGAGGCTAGGTATTCGAGGATAATGCTGACGCCATAGACAATTGCCGCGGCCATGTGGGCCGGGCCCCCGCCGCGCAGGGCAGCGAATACGATCAGGAGCACCAGGCCCGCGATACCCAGCAGGCAGCCGACACCATGGGTGACGGAGTTCATGATCTCCTCGCCCACCGTGTAGTGCGGAACGGCCGCGGTCTTGGGCCGCGGCTTAGAACTGTCGCTCGAATCGGACATGCCGGTTACATCCTCCAACGTAAAGAGTTCTCAACACTATATCAAAGCGTCTAGGTACGTGCGAAATTTGCACCATACGTGACCCTTTGTTTACCCATTCTTTGCCTGTTGACGCATCAACGGCGAACGTCCATAATGCGCTTGCATTAAATGTTGATGTATTAACATCTTATAGGAAAGCTTCTTATGTCTCAAAACGCACGTTCCCATCGAAAGCTCAAGATAGCCGGCGTCGTTGCGCTGGTGCTCGTTGTCGCGCTGCTGGGGTTTGCCGGCAACTTTCTGTTTGACTTCGCGCTGAATCCCCGCGCGCCATACACCATGAAGATGATGCAGGACGGCAAGGACGCCGAAAAGGGCGAGCAGCCGGATGCCGAGGAAACCGAGGCGCGGGCGTGGTTTAAAGAGAATCGCGAGAGCAGCAACCTCACCGCAGATGACGGGACCGAGCTCGCCGCTTGGTATTTTGCCGCCCCGGAGAGCACACACGACTACGCCGTCTGCCTGCACGGATATACCGACGAGCCCATCGGTATGGCCCGATACGTCAAGCGATTCCACGACCGCGGCATGAACGTACTCGCACCCGCCGCCCGCACCCACGAACGCTCCGGCGGCGACTATATCGGCATGGGCTGGCCCGAGCGGCTCGATGTCGTTGCATGGATTGGGCGGATCGTTCAGGCTGACCCCGAGGCGCGCATCCTGGTCTTTGGCGAGTCGATGGGTGCAGCAACCGCCATGAACGTCGCGGGGGAATCTCTGCCCGCAAACGTGAAATGCATTATCGAGGACTGCGGTTATACGAGTGTTTGGGACGAGTTTTCTCTGCAGCTCAAGGACGTGTTCGGCCTGCCCAGCTTTCCTTTGCTCGATGTAGCAAACTTGGTGTGCAACGTGCGCGCGGGCTACGACTTTCATAAGGCGAGCAGTGTGGAGCAACTCAAACACGCGACGGTTCCCATGCTGTTTATCCACGGCGACCAGGACACCTTTGTGCCGTACAGTATGCTCGACCAAAACTACGAGGCGTGCGCCAGCAAGGTTAAACAGAAGCTCACTATCCACGGCGCCACCCACGCCAAGAGCGCGCAAGTTGACCCCGAGCTCTACTGGAATACGGTCGACGACTTCCTCGATAGGAATTTTTAGGAAAAAGCGGCGTCTGGGGATTTATCTAACCCCCTATTTTCGGAAGTATGCGGCAAAATCTGGAACTGCCGACCAGACCGCAGTTTTACCAACAATTTATCAGGGGTTTTGTTGCCAAAAAATGTCGTGTGCTCGGCGGTCTCGAAATTTGCCGCATACTTCCGGAAAGCCGCCCGCAAGCGCTGTGCTCACGGGCGGCTTTTGCTAACGTTGCGCTACAAAAGCGCTTGATATGTCCAATAGACAGGTGCTACTTGACCTCGATGAGCTCATACTTGCTCGTGCCCAGGCCGATCTTTTCGGCATGTGCGATGCACGCGCGCCAGTCGGTGTCGGGATGCGTGATGCAGAAAGGATCCTTGGCCTGCTCACCCTCCAGACGCTCGTGATTATGCTCCATCTTGGCCGCGCTGTCGGTAAGCTCGGTGTTAGGCAGCGGCTCGGACGCCAGGACGGCGTCGGCGCAGGCTTGGTCGATGGCGACCGGGTCGAAGCTCGCGAACATGCCGATGTCGTTGACGATGGGCGTGTCGTTTTCGGGGTGGCAATCGCAGTTGGGGCTGATGTCCATGGCGAGCGAGATGTGGAAGCTCGGGCGGCCGTCGACGATGGCCTTCGTGTACTCAGCGATCTTGTAGTTGAGTACGTCGGCCGCGGCATCATAGTCGGGCTTGATGCAGTCCTGGTTGCACGCCGCAATGCAGCGTCCGCAGCCCACGCAGCGATCGTGGTCGATGGCGGCCACGTGCACCGTGCGGGCGTTGCCGTTGGCAAGCTCGCGCTCGCGGGTGTCGTCAAACGAGATAGCGTTGTGCGCGCAGATCTTTTCGCAGGCACGGCAGCCAATGCAGTGCTCGGTCGCGACGTTCGGCTTGCCGGCGGCATGCTGCTCCATCTTGCCGGCGCGGCTGCCGCCGCCCATGCCCAGGTTCTTCATGGCGCCGCCAAAGCCGGCCTGCTCATGGCCCTTAAAGTGCGTGAGGCTGATCACGATATCGGCATCCATGAGTGCCTGACCAATCTTTGCCTCGCGCACGTACTCACCGCCCTCGACCGGGACGAGCGCCTCGTCGGTACCCTTGAGGCCGTCAGCGATGATGATCTGGCAACCCGTGGCATACGGGGTAAAACCGTTCTGGTAGGCGGTATCGATGTGCTCGAGCGCGTTTTTGCGGCTACCGACGTAGAGCGTGTTGCAGTCGGTGAGGAAGGGCTTGCCGCCCAGCTCCTTCACGACATCCGCAACGGCGCGGGCGTAGTTGGGGCGCAAAAAGCTCAGGTTGCCCAACTCGCCAAAGTGAATCTTGATGGCAACGAACTTGTTCTCAAAGTCGATCTGCTCAATGCCGGCGCGGCGAATGAGGCGCTTGAGCTTGTCGAGCTGGCTCTCGCGAGCATGCGTGCGCAGGTTGGTGAAGTACACCTTTGCTGGTGCGACGGGTGCAGTTGCGGTCATAGATATTTCCCCTCGGTCTATATGGCGTTACAGACATAGAGGATGGTACCCGTTAAAGCGGGGTTGAAGTCAAGCGCCGCACCTGGCCACTCATTGGGGACAGACTTAAATGAGTGTCGCCAGGGGCAGCCCTTGTCAGCCCGGCCGGCGAGCGGGCAGATCGGCAAAGACTGTCCCCGATGACTAGTCATTTAAGAACGTCCCCAATGGCTACTCTTGCACCTTGAGAGCTTCGGCCAGGCTGACGCGCCTGATGGAGCGCATGTGCAGCAACGCAACGACCAGGTACGTTGCAAAGCCGATGCCCACGCATGCCGCCATGGACCAGGCCGGCACGTAAATCTCGATATTGCCGTTGTAGGAGAGCAGCATCGAGCGGAAGATGGCCGTGAGCGAGCCAATAATGACCGTCAGGCTCAGCACGAGCGATGCCACCACGCACAGCGTGATCGAGCGGATGTACAGATGCGAGATCTCGCTATCGCGATAGCCAAAGACTTTCATGTAGCTGATCGAACGGGCGCTGTGGTCGATCACCGCTTTGGTCAGCAGGTACATAAACAGCAGGAAGATAAACACCGCGAGCCCGATCATCATTCCGATCATTTTGCTCATCATGCCGATGAACTGGTCACCCACGGCGCGCATGTCGTCGGGCGTGGTGTCGCCGGCAAAGTAGCGCGCATCGAGGTCGAGCTCCTCATCGCTCACATAGCCGTTGAAGTAGGCGGCATCGTTGCCGAACAGCTCGTTAAAGTCGTCGATACTCATGTAGATATTCATGTCCGACTTGGAGCCCCAGACGCAGTCCTTGCCCGCATACTCAAGGGAATAGTGCTCGCCCTCGTACTTGTCGCTGAGCGCGACCTTCTGGCCCTCGCTCCAGCCAAACTTGTCGAGCAGGCCGCCGCCAAAGACAACGCGGCCGTCGCCGACATCGAGGTTCTTCCAGTAGCGCGAGTTGGGCGAGATGCCGTAGACAGAGATGGCCTCTGTGCCGTTTCCCTCGCCTCGGTCGTATTGCAGCTGGTAGACGGCATATTTCTCGGCCTGCGCGATTGCGCCCGCGCCGTTGTCGGTCGTATTGACCGGGTGGATATCGTCGTTGTCAGTGTCGATTTTCGACGCCTTGTCGATCAGGTCGATAGCCTCGTCGCGGTTGCAGCCGAGAGCATCGGCAAGATCGTCAAGGCGTGCGTAGAGCGCATCCTTCTTGTCCTGGACCTTGGCAAGCGCGTCCTGCGCTGCGGCCAGGCTCTCGGCAGACGGAGACGCGG
>CALHWR010000162.1 GCA_938036665.1 uncultured Collinsella sp.
CGTCGGGTTGATCGTCCTCGGCTTCGTCGCCAAAGACATCGCTGTTTTGGAACGCAGGCGTCTCGGGTTGGTTGGCGGCTTCTTCGGTTGTCGACTTGGGAGCCTCGTTGAGCTCCGCAGTGGCTTCCTGCTCTGATATGACTTTGGGATCGGTCGTGGCGGCGATTTCGGTTTCGGCTTCTGCTGTTACCTCAATGGCGACTTCGGTCTCTGTCTCGGGCTCGGGTTCCGGTACGGCTTCAACCATGGCTTCGGGCTCGCGACGCTTAACGTGCTTAGGGCGCACGGCCTTGAGGTCCTTCTCGCCGCGTTTTTTCTTTTTGTAGGACTGCTTGGCACCCTTGGCAGCCTTGGGCTTGTCCTCGCCCTTGGCAAGGGCGGCATCCCAGGTATCGTTGGCGATGACGGTGGCATACAGGCGACCGCCCTTAAAGACGGTCAGTCTAATGCAGTCGTCGAGCTCCTCGAGCAGCTCGCGCGTGGACTCGAAGCCCAGGTCATAAGCGGTCATGTCGCCGGCGGCGAGCGCCTCCTCGACCTGCGTCATAAACGTTTGCTTGCCGCACCCAATCGCGTCGCGCAGCAGACGATACAGATAGATGTGGTTGCCCAGCGATAGCGTGGGCGTAACTATTGTCTTGCTCATGGCAAATCTCCTCTTTACACACCAAAGCATCTTACCATCGCACGGTCCTTGCCATCTCGTCGCCCAAGGTAAACGGGCGCGACCGTTGCCGGTTCGCGCCCGTTATGCAGGTCGGTTATCTATGAGAGACAAACGTGCTTAGTTGCCCGATGCCGTGTCTTGGCTCGAGCTGTCTGATGCCGTGCCGGAAGCGGTTCCGCTCGAGCTGTTGGTGTTGCTATTGTCGGTAGATCCCGTGCCCGATACATTGCCGCTCGTCTGGTCGCCTGTGCTCGGTTGAGAGCCGTCAGTCGTTTGGCTTGAGTCAGTCGTGCTGGATTGCGTGCCACTGTTGGCCGTAGAGGAATCGGTGCCCTGCGATTGGTTTTGGGTGTTCGAGGACGAATTGGCAGAGGCAGAGCTGTCTTGCGTGTCGTCCGTCTGTGCCTGCTGATCCTGCGACTGGGTGTTGCCATTTGCATCGCTCTCGGTCGTGCGCGACGACAGGATTGGCTCGGGACGCTCGCCCAGACCCTCACCGGCAGTGGTGATAAGGATGGCGCCGGCGCAGGCGATGACCGCGACGATGGCGATGGCGATCGAGAAGATGATGACCTTCTTTTGCGTCTGGCTGCGCTCTGCCGCCGCCTTGGCGCGCAGGCTGTCGGGGGCGACACGCGCCGTGGTCGCGCGCCCTGCAATCTGGCGCATCTCCTGGGTAGTTGCGGCGCCGCCTAAGTGCTCCTCGGCATTAAACTCAACGGGTTCATAGGCGCCGGCGGGGTAGTCGACGTCGGCGTGCGTACCTTTGAGGGCTTTGGCGCTGGCAGAGATAAAGTGGCGGTAGACCTGCGAGGACACAACGGTGATGACCGAGCTCACGGCGGCGCCAATTACTGAACCGGCAATACCAATCTTGGAAGCAAGCGCGACGCTCGTGGCGGCGGCTGCGGCGCCGGCGATGATCTGGGGAATGGAAATGTCATCGAACAGGCCCTTTTTGGGCGCGATGGCCATGGTCTGTCCGATGGAATGGTTTTCGTGAACGCCGTTGTTGAGCGCGGCTGGTGTCATGACACGCGTGCGCGGCGCGTCGGTGTACTTGGTTGTCATACGGGGTCCTCCCGATGTAAATCTGCTTCGTTTCGTGTAGCCATCAGGGTACCCACCAGATGTGAATCGTACGTGACATTTAACAGATACCATCAACTCATCAAGGGGGCCTGCTGTCTTTGGTGCAATAGCTTGATGCTAAACTGGATTTACTATTGCGAGGTGGTTTACGTGATGTACCCGTATATGACATTCGAAGATGGTACCGAGGTCATTCATTCTGACCTGATTACAGATGGCGATATCGAAAAGGTTATCGTGCATTTTGAGCGACCGACGGCAGAGGGCTTCGACTCCGCTCGTTGTGAGTTGCCTTCCTGTTCGTGGACTGACTGGGAAGGGCATTTTACTCAGAGTGAAAAACGAGCTTTCGAAGAGTGTCTGAGCAAATAATTTAGATTAGTTCGAGTTTAGTTCGAATAAAGAAGCTGAATGCGATGACCTAAAGCGTATGCATTTTTAGTATTAGATGCGTATGAAATGGAGGATGTGAATGGATGAGCTAATAGACTTTAAAAAACGATTTCTCAAGAATGGCGAGCTGGTTTCAATTCCAAAAAAGGAAAGCTATAAAAGAATCATGCTGCTATGGGCTGTCTCTTTCTTTGAATTAAATACAAGTTATACGGAGCTTCAGGTTAATCGTGTGCTGTCACAGCTCTATCCTGATTATGCCGTGTTGAGGCGGTACTTGGTTGATTATGGATTCCTATTAAGGGATGAACGAGGCCTGAAATACGAGGTTAATCGTGATGTTCACGGTATTGAGAGCTAGCCGTCCGGTTCGGGTCCTATATATTGCTAGAGGGATAAGCGAAATAGGCAATTGGTGTGCGAATATTGCTTTGCCAATGCTGATTTACGAGGTAACTCACGATGTTTCTGCAACTGCTTTGATGGTCTGCTGCAGATTTGCCCCCTCTCTGTTTTCAGTTGCGCTCGCGCAGCTGCCTCAGAAGATGGGTATCGGGACACTGCAGGCCATGAGATTGGCAGACTTAATTCGCGCGGGATTATTCGTTTGCTATATTTTTGTTGATAGTAAATGGAGTATGTTTGCTATTACGTGCGCGGTATCGCTTTGCCGAACGGTAGAAATGCCCTGCTTTTACTCGTTGTTAAGAGCCAATACGAATAGTATCAATCGCGACGTAATTAATAATTCGTTTGGGTTCCTGCAGAATTTGATGATGGTCCTGGGGCCAGTTGCCGGCGGTTTTGTTGTCGCTCAATTTGGGGCGGAGGCTGTTCTTGCATTAGACGCGCTTTCTTTTGCCGCGTCGTTCTGGTTGCTGCGAGATGTTCCGTCGGTTATCGAGGTTAATGATAAAGAGGGAATAAGCAAAAATGAAAAAAACAGGACTGCATTTAGTGATCTTAGCGCGAAGCACTTGGCAATTGGTTTCCTATTAATCGATATTTCTAGTGGCGTGGCATTCGGCTCTCTGAATTCTCTTTTGCCAGCTATAGCGCAATTGCAATTTGACTCGTCATCGATACAATATGGATTCCTTCAGAGTAGTCTTACAATCGGACTGTTGTTCGGAAATACAATATACGGTCGTTTAATCAGTGGTTCCGATTGCGTTAAATCATATTGTTTTGTGACGTATCTTGCGCTCGGTGCGTATCTGGCGTTTGGCTATCGCTATGCGTCTGGGATATCGTTTATTTTCCTTTTTATCGTCGGTGCCGGAAACGCCATTCAAGATGTGCTTCTCATAACATCGCTGCAGGATTTGGCGAGAGACGGATCTGAATCGATAAGCCTGTTTTCAATTAGGGAGTCTTTGCAATCGGTTGCTGTTGTTATTTCAACACTTCTTGTTTCCCTGTTCACGAGCATCGCGATGTTCTCAATTCTCGTTACAGGACTTGGTGTATTTTCAATTATGATGGTAGTTGTGTTTCAATTGAATTATTTGCGAAAGATGTGACGTTGATATGCCTAAAACGCTTTTAGTATTTCCCCCAGGATGGAGTCCAGTGGGGCCGTATCTTGCCTTGCCTGTTTTGAAGTCATATCTTCAAGAGGTTGAACAATACAAAGTTGACATTGTTGACTTAAACGTGGAATTTTACGATGACCTCCTATCTTTTAGACATGTCGAAGAGTGCTGTAAAAGGTATCGGGAATCAAAGGATTCGTTTAGTTCGAATGTTCAATTAACAATCGAGTTGATACAAAAGTCGGCACTTAATGTTGACGAGGCAAAAGATATTTTCAGATCGAAGAGATACTTTAATCTAAAAGAAAGACAATATGCTGAAAACATTTTTAGAAATGCACTCTATATCATAAATCACGTCTCATATGGAGTTAAATACACGTTCAACTCCATAGATCTGCCCTATGATTATTATTCGACACCAGAAATAATGAAATCGCTTGCGGATACCTTGCATAATCCGTTTATTTCCTTCTATGAAACTGCCTTTCTTAAGCGTATTCAGAGGGAAAAAATCGAGTTTATTGGGATTTCGGTGAGCGGCTGTTTCCAATTGATTTCTGCAGTTACGTTAGCGAAACTGATTAAAGAAGAATGTCCATCTGTTAAACACGTCTCATTGGGCGGCAATTACATTACTCGTTTAGCAGATGACTGCATGAAAGAATGGCATCCCTTTTTTGAATACATTGATTCGATAATGATGTATGACGGCGAAGAGCCGCTTGCACGTCTTCTTGAGGCTCTTGACTCTGGTGATGACAATCTCGACTGTGTTCCAAACCTTTGCCATGCTAAAGGTGGAAAGATATATAAAAACCATCGGATTGAGCAAACATTTATCAACGATACAGTTCCCGATTTCGATGGCTTCGCCCTTTCTAAATACTTCATGCCTGAGCTAATATTGCCGGTTTATTCCTCTAGGCAGTGTTTTAATCATTGCGCCTTCTGCACCATTCCCGGTGCTACCGGTGGTTGTTACCGAAAGATGCCTATATCGAGAGTATTTGAAATAATGTGTCGGTTAAATGAAAAATACGGCACGAGAGTTTTCTCTTTTGTGGATGAAACATTCGAAGGCAAAAGAATGGAGCAACTCGCGGATGAAATAAACGCATCGGGAAAAACGTTTTTCTGGCATGGAGAAACGAGGTTCTCTCCAACCCTAAGTACAGACGTTTTTAACAAGATATACCAAAGTGGATGTAGGCAGATTCAGTTTGGCCTCGAGTCATACAACCAAAGAGTTCTTGATCTAATGAAGAAGAACACGAGAGTTGATTGGATTGATCGCAATATCCATGATTGTCTCAATGCGGGTATTCCTGTTCATCTATTTTTTATGATTGGCTTTCCGACCGAAACTAAAGAAGAGGCTCTGAACACCTTAGCTTATACAGAGAATGTTTTGAATTATTCAAAACAGGTATGTGGTGTTCCATATTCCACGAGAGGATTTACGAATTTTGGTCTCGTTATGGGGTCGGATGTTTGGAATCATCCCGATAAGTATGGTGTCTCTGTAATGCCGAAGTCCCAATATGAGGATTTGCGCCTCGAAGTGGATTATGTTTCAGGCACTGGTTTAACTTTAAATGAAGCAAAATCCTTATCTGATGAGCATCATATTGATTTTTATATGCAAGAGGTCATAAACGGTAGTGACACAATTGACTTGCCCCAGCGGCTTCATATTTCAGAGGTGACCTGGATCCTAGATTCTATTCACGCTGTCAGGTATAAGGGACATTTGACCAAAGTAAAGCGACGGCTAACTAGTCTAAATCCAGCTGATCGAATCTGGCTGGATTCCAAGACCTCTGTCGTGCTCGTTGAGCCATTTGCCTACTTCTATAATTCTGAATACCATCATGTCTATGCTGTTTCCCAGTTGGTATACCTTAAGTTGGCCCGTTTATTGGAGGCCGATTGTAGCATTTCTCTTATTCTTGATCAGGGCGACCTCGAGCTGACAAGGGCGATAGAAGAACTGTTGCATTATGGATTGCTGAATACAAATATCGATGCCGATTATGTAATGCACGATAATGGTTTTCAATTGGTTAAAAGTTCGTTTGTTAAAGAAGTCGGACGCTCAAAAGAGGGGTTAAGAGTACTGCTGAGTTGTGCCACCCATAGAATGTGTGCGGTTAATGATTATTCGTTCGCTTTGCTTTCGTTGTTTGAAAAGCCGATTACTAAGAACGAGCTGCGCGACATTTTGAAAAAAGAGGGACTATCGGCAAACGAGGAGCAATTAAACAAGTTGGTTGATAATTGCATGAAAGCAGATATACTACAATTGATTAGATAGAGGAGGTTTCTGCATGGACGTTATTAACAAAGATCTCTTGGAGCAACTGAAAGAGTCTCAGGAAGAGGGCGTCGTGGTAGAAGTGTTCGACTTTGAGGACTACATGGATAAATTCTGCCATTAGTTTCGGAATTTACTTGCCTCGCTTAAAGGAGAAGTCGATTATCGATTTCTCCTTTTTTAATTAAAGATATTTTTGGAATACATGCTCTTAGCACAGGTTGGCGTCTCAGTAAACTGGGAGGTTGCTTTGGCTAGTTAGAGATATGTGAACGTCCGTTAGACTGAATCTCAGGGTAGAAGGGGCCTCCAGTGTCCAGATCAACAAGGCAATGCTGCGTTTCGGCTAATAAGAACGACGGCTTTTTGCGTGTGGCGGCGGCGTCGCCGCGGATTTGCGTGGCCGATGTCGAGGGCAATGCCGAGGTGGCGTTGGCTGCCGTGCGTGAGGCTGCCGAGCGTGGCGTTCGCGCGCTGGTGCTGCCCGAGCTTAACCTGACCGGCTATACCGCGGCCGATCTGTTCCATAACCGCACACTGCTGCATGCCTGCGAGGCTGCTCTGGTGCATATCCTCGACGAGACTCGTGAGCTGCCGATTGTCTTTACCATTGGTC